>DASRZP010000111.1 GCA_035686305.1 Thermodesulfovibrionales bacterium
CCGACGGGCGCCATTCCGAGAAAGACAAGGGTATAGACGCTCATAACCCTGCCTCTGAGGCTGTCAGGTGTTGCGAGCTGGATGAAGCTGTTCGCAACAGCGAGAAAGCTCACGACCCCCCATCCGACGAGTGCGAGAGCAACCGCTGAGAGAGCAAAGTCCTTTGAACAGGAAAAAACAAGGAGGCAGAGGCAGAAAAGGAGCCCCGACACGAACATAAAGGGGCCTTTCTTTTTCACCTCACCGATAAAAGCGATGGTGAGGGCCGCTGCGAGTGCCCCCACGCCTGATGAGCCGCCGAGAAAGCCGAGTCCCCGGGGGCCGACCTTGAGGATATCCTCGGCAAAGACCGGCAGGAACGTAACAACGGGTATGCCGAAAAGACTTATCGTGGCAACAAGAAGCATGATCCTGAATACGTCACCTCTGTTTTTTACGAACCGGAGTCCTTCCAAAAGGTCTTTTGAGAGTTCCGAGACGGTGACCGTATCATTCCTCACCCTATCGGGTGTCCCTTCCTTCCTGCCCTTTATCATGAAGAGTGCCATGATTGCGGCGAGGAAACTGGCTGCATTGATATAGAAGCAGAGGGCGATTCCGACGGCTGCGATAGTCAATCCTGCGGCCATGGGACCGATGATGCGGGCGGCGTTAAAAGCTGCAGAGTTGAGAGCTATGGCGTTCATGAGTCTGCCCTTCTGTACCATTTCCGAAAGAAAAGACTGTCGAGCAGGCACATCAAAGGCATTAACGGTGCCGAGGAAGAAGGCGAGGGCAGTGATCTCTCCGACGGTTATGATCTTCAGGTCCGTCAGCATCCCGAGGAGAAGGGCCGGTATCATCGAGAGCATCTGTGTAATGATCAGGAGATTCCTCTTTGGGACTCTGTCTGCCACAACGCCGCCGATGAGGGTAAGGAAGAGAACGGGCATGGACGATGCGGCTGCGACGATGCCAAGATAGAAAGGGGATTTCGTGAGGGAATAGACAAGCCATCCCTGCGCAACGGACTGCATCCATGTACCGGAAAAGGAGATCGCCTGGCCGATCCAGAAGATGCGGAAATCTCTCACATACAGCGCAGAAAACCTTTCGTGACCTTGGGTCTCTTGCTCCAGGGGTGCCATAGGGTTATTTTACCTGAAAGCACGGTCCCTTATTCTTCGGAAAGCTGAATGGGCGTCGCCAGAGAGATTTTCTCTGGAAGCGACATGAGGAGAGGTCCCTCTGCATTGAGACGGGTCGGCATTTTGCAATTCAGCCTATCTTTCAGATACAATGAAGTCACTGTTGTTTAGAGATCGTGTGAGAGTGATGGAAGAAAAACAGAGATCTCTCAAGGAGATCGCGAAGAACATTAAACTCCTCATCCTTGACGTCGACGGTGTTCTCACCGACGGAAGCATCATCCTTGACAATGACAACAATGAACTGAAACGTTTTCATGTGAGGGACGGCCACGGCATCAAGATGCTCGTCGGGGCGGGGATGAGGGTCGCCATCATAACGGGACGGTATTCCCAGGTCGTTGAGAGGAGGGCTCGCGAGCTGGGGATAACCGATATATATCAGCGATGTCTCGTAAAGACCGTTGCCTTCGATGATCTCATCGAAAAGCTGAAGGTGAGCAGCGAAGAGGTAGCTTACGTGGGCGATGATGTCGTCGATATCCCGATCTTCAGAAGGGTGGGTCTGCCCATCGCCGTAAGTGACGCAGCAGAGGAAGCAAAGGACTATGCGCTCATGATTACGAGAAACCCGGGAGGCAGGGGTGCGGTCCGTGAAGTCTGTGACCTTCTCCTGAGATCGACAGGCCGCTGGGAATCGATAATCGGAGAGTATCTTGAGGCTTAATCTGCCCACGCTCCTGACGCTCAGCAGGATTGTGGTGATACCCTTCTTTGTCATGGTTACCCCCTACAATCCGGTCCTCGGTGCGATCATCTTCAGTGTGGCTTCGGTTACCGATTTTCTCGACGGCTACCTTGCGAGAAAGACGGGACAGATAACAACGTTCGGCATTATCCTCGATCCCATTGCGGATAAGTTTCTCGTTATATCTGCCCTTATTCTCCTCGTGGACATGGCTAGGCTTTCGGCGTGGATAGCGATCGTCATTATCGTGAGGGAGTTCCTCGTGACCGGTCTCAGGGCGGTTGCCCTTTCAAAGGATATCGTGATACCTGCGGAAGTGGGCGGAAAACTGAAGACCTTTTGCCAGATTACGGCTATCCTCTGCCTCATCCTTGATGTGAATGTCTTCGGCTTTGACCTTTACGATGCCGGTATCATCGCTATCTGGATAGCCCTGATCCTGTCCGTTGTTTCAGGGTTTCAGTATACCCTATCATTCTGGAAAAGGATCTGAAAGCCCTCCATGAAAAGTCTGCTCCTTATCATTGTGGCCTATCTCCTCGGCTCCGTACCCTTTGGCGACGTCATAGCGAGGGTGAAAGGCATTGACTTGACGAAGGTCGGAAGCGGCAACATAGGCGCCACGAACGTCTTGCGTTCAGTCGGCAGGATGGCTGCAATCCTCACATTGATTGGTGATATAATGAAAGGGTCTCTGGCAGTTGCGGCGGCGAAATACCTGGTGAACGATCCGGTCGTTGAGGGGATTGTGGGGCTGGCGGCCATCGTAGGGCATGACTTTTCGATTTTTCTTCGACTGAAAGGAGGAAAGGGCGTTGCCACAAGCATCGGGGTCCTCCTCGTCTATTCCCCGAAGGCCGCTGTGTTCACGATCCTGCTCTGGCTGACGGTGGTGGTCATTTCACGGTATTCGTCTCTCGGCGCTCTCGTTGCCTTCGGCCTGCTGCCGGTCGCTATCCTTGTTGCGGACCCTGTGAGGTCGAAGGTGATCATCTCGGTATGTATTGCCGTGTTGGTTGTTCTCAAGCATGAAGCCAACATCAGGCGACTCATAAAAGGTATTGAACCAAGAGTGGGTGAGAAGGTTTGACAAAGAGGATCATCCTTATCCTGGCATTGCTGCTATCCTTTTCCGTTTTCGGAGGGAAGGGGTCTTTCTGGGGAACCGCCGTCTGTTACGGGGCAGAAAGCCTCTACGAGGAACGGCTCGACAAAGGCCTTTTCAATACCGACCCCTACTCGTACCTCCTTATTGAGAAGGCCCATGAAGAGAGGGACCGGGCAGAGGAACTCCTTGAGAGCGCCAGGAAATACTCGCCTGACCTGCCTGCAGTTTATTTCGAGCTTGCCATGGAGAGCGTTTCTCCGTCACTGAACGGCATGTTCGAAGGCATCGATTACTTCAGGCAGGGGCTGAAGGCCTACGAGAGAAATTTCTGGTGGTCCTTTAATCTCGCCGGGGTGGTCTCCTTGAGCATTATTGCTTCGTATCTCCTCTCCCTCTGTATACTCGTAGCGATACGATTCCCTATGGAATACCCGCTTCTTGCCCATGACATTCGCGAGGACAGAGCGAGGGTCGCTCTTCTTGCGCTGCCCTTCTTCCTTTCGCTCTTTGGTTTTCTCGTCTTTATTGCAGGCGTGCTCTTCCTTTTCGGGCTCTATTTCAGGAAGAGGGATAGGATTGTGGTGTACGGAGTATTTGTCTCGTTGCTCATATCTCCGCTGATCCTATGGGTCTCTGATACCCTTCTCTCCCCCCCCTCTCCTCAACTGAGGGCCATTGTTGCGGTGAATGAGGGGAGGGACAACCGGTACGCGCTGGAGAACCTGAAGGGTCATGACTTCGGCCAGGCCTTTTCCTATGCCCTTGCACTCAAGAGGGAAGGCAATTATGGGGCGGCCATAGCCACATACAAAAAACTGGCCGGGGAGGCTGACCCCCTCGTCTATAATAATCTCGGCAATGCTTACTACGCTGTGAAGGACTTGGATTCCGCCAAAGGGGCATACGAAAGGGCTCTCGGCATAAGGGAGCGGCCCGCACCCCTCTATAACCTCAGTCAGGTCTACCGGGAGACCCTTGATTTTGCAAAGGGAGACGAGTATTTCCTCAAGGCCGCAAGGCTTGACCGTGAGGCGGTTTCGAGCTTTGCGGCTATTTCAGGCAGAAACCCGAATCGCGTGGTCGTTGACGAACGTCTCCCGATGTCTGAGATCTGGAAGTATGCAGAAAGAAAAAGCGCCTCCCTTGGTCCCTCCGTTTTGCTTGCCGTGCTTATGATACCGGCGTTCTCCATGCTCAATCGGAAGATGAAGACCAGGGCTTACCGCTGCAGGCGCTGTGGAACAATTTCCTGCAGCAAGTGCTCGAAGGCTTTGACGTGGGGCGGAATGTGTCCGCAGTGTTACCAGTTCTTCGTGAAGGTCGAGGAACTCGATCCCCATGCGAGAATATCTCGTCTTGTGTCGATACACGAGGGTCAAACGAAGCGCAGGAGAATCCTGAAGCTTCTTTCTGCCTTTATACCGGGGACAGGGCAGATTTACGCGGGCAAAATTGTCATAGGGTTTCTCTTCCTGTGGCTCTTTCTCTTCTCTCTTGCCCTTATCGTGATGAGCAGACTCTCTTTTGTGGGCATCTTCCCTTATAGCCAGGGGTGGATGATACCTTTTGCCGTTCTTGGCCTGGTTCTGGCCTATGTGCTCTCTATTTTCAACGTCAAGAAAGGAATACGCAGAGGATGGCTCTAGAAGGATCGCTCTTAGATTTCGGTCTTGCCGATATCCTCCAGCTCATCTACTTCCAGAAGAAGACGGGGGTTCTTTCGCTCAACAGCCGCTTGGACAGGGTCCAGATCATCTTTAGTGAAGGCAATATCATAGCCGTTGAATCCCGCAAGAGACTGGAGGACAGCAGGCTGGGAAGGATACTCTTGAAGAAGGGGCTTCTCAAGGAGGAGGACCTTCGCGCGGCTCTTGAGGAGCACAAAAAGACGGGCGCAAAAATGGGTGATATCCTGGTGAGCCGGGGACTGATCGGAAAGGAAGACCTTACGGAAACCCTTCTCTCCCAGGTGACTGAGACGGTCGTTCAACTCTTTTCTTGGAAGGAAGGTACCTATGAGTTTCAGGTGCAACCAGTCAGTGCAGACCGCGATGTGCTCATAGCTCTTGATACGCAACACCTCCTCATGGAAGGACTGCGCATTGTGGATGAATGGGCCCTTGTCGAGGGCAAAATCGCCCTCGACATGGTCTTCAGGCAGACCGGAGGACCGGAGACCGCTCTGACCGAGGACGAGGAAACCCTTCTCAAATTCATTGACGGGGACAACGATGTGAGCATCATTATCGATCTCAGCGGGATCAGTGATTTTGAGGCCTCCAAGACCCTCCTTTCCCTCATGGAAAAGGGTCTCATCGAACTTGTCGAGGTCTCTCCGGTCGTCAAGGAGTCCGTAATCGCTCCTCCCGTTTCGAGGGAAAAACCGTTTGCAACATTTTTGCCTGTGGTCATTCTCGTCGGAGCATTTGTTGTTTCCCTGGGCATGTCTGCCCTAAAGAGAGACGGATCGTCGATTACGATCGGGTCTTTGGCTGCAGGCGATTTACTCAAGAGGCTCCAGACCGTTCGGGACATCGAGACACTCCGTTTCAGGGCAGAGGAGTATAAGTACCTTCATGGTTCATATCCTCCGGACCTTGGTCCTCTCGGGAGCGCAAAGGATGCATGGGAAAGGGCCTATCTCTATAAGGCTGAAAATGATAATCTGACCATTGTGAGCGCCGGGCCCGACGGTATCATGGGCTCGGAAGACGATATCCATTAATCAGGTGGCGTAGTGCCGGGATGAAGAAGGCAGTGGTCCTCCTCAGCGGAGGCGTCGACTCATCGACAACTCTCGCTCTCGCAAAGGCAGAGGGCTATGACCCTTATGCCCTGAGCTTTGATTATCATCAGAGACACCGGCGGGAGATGGAGTCCGCCGGCATGGTCGCATCAGCCTTCGGTGCCGTGAAGCATCTTGTGATAGCCTTTGACTTGAGCGAGATCGGTGGTTCAGCGTTGACTTCAGATATTGAAGTGCCGAAGCGAGGTTCAAACTCGATCCCTCGGCCTCACCCACTCATTCCTGTCACCTATGTCCCTGCCCGCAATACCATCTTCCTCTCCTTTGCGTTGTCCTGGGCCGAGGTCCTCGAGGCCGGGGACATCTTTATCGGCGCAAATGCTGTTGACTATAGCGGTTATCCGGACTGCCGGCCTGAGTATCTCGAGGCATTTGAGAAGATGGCAAACCTCGCCACCAGGGTATCCATTGAAGGAGGCATCAGGTTCAGGATAAGGGCTCCCCTCCTCTCCATGAGAAAGGCTGAGATCATAAAGAGGGGCGTTGCCCTTGGTCTCGATTACGGCCTCACCTGGAGTTGTTACGACCCCCGGGAAAGGCTGAGGGATGAAGGAGGAAAGATGAATGAAATCTACAAGGAAGGAAGAGGAGTGGTCCCCTGCGGAAGATGCGAAAGCTGCATCTTCAGGGCGAAAGGATTCCGGGAGGCGGGGGTCAGGGATCCTCTCCTGGAGCGGTGACGAAACAGCTTCCACCATTCGAAGGGAGGGGCAGTTTTTTCAGAGACTGCTTATCTCACGAGGATCGCTTCTTCCTGACCTTCTTCTTGATTTCAAGATCCAGGATTCCCTCCTCCGAGAGCACTCTCCGGTGAAATTCGCAATCAAAACAGAGATTCTTCTTCTCTGAAAAAAGAGACTTGCCGGCATGGCATGAGTAAGTGCCGACAAGTGCCCAGCATATCCTTCCTCCATTAATTCCACCGTTTATTCCGTCTGCCTGGGGATTTGCAGCTGCAGCGCAGACCCCGAGGTCCTTTGCCCTCTCTCCATTGATCTCCCTTCCGCACTTCATGAATTCCCAGCAGTTTATCCTGCTTTTCATTACGGCACCTCTCTTTCTCATCCTCACAGAATCTTTTATCATAGGGACAGTTTTGAGGTCAAATTAATAAAACAAATTCCCCCATTGATATTTCTTAAGGATTAGGCCCTTCCTCCCGTTGATGCCCTCGTGATTCCCGGTCCCTCAGATTTTAAAATATAAGCCTGTTCCGTCTACGGTTTCTTTCCCTGCCTTTCCTCGGGAAACCACAAAAACGTAGCTACAAAATTGTGGCAGCATACAAAAGTGTAGACATCTGTCCTTTCAGGTTTTCTTTCGAAACAAGGGAGTAGACGCTGGCACGGTTTTCGCTTGTTCGGAGGATAGGTGAAACACATGGAATCCCTGAAGGACAAGATCAGCGATATAGAGAGAGAGGAGATTGTTAATGCCCTGAGGGAGTGCAACGGGGTGATGGCGAGGGCGGCGAGAAAGCTCGGAATCACCGAAAGAATGATCGGCTACAAGGTCAAGAAATACGGGATCATGAAAGGGGAGGTGACCCATATCGACAGGAGTGGCGAAAGGCAGTAATAGAGATGCAGTCATTATCAGAAATACGTTACAGAAGGAGGAAGAGATGAAGAGGAAATTGATCACGCTGACTGTAGTGCTCATGACGGTAATTACAGTGAGCTCAAGATCATGGGGGGCGGCAGAGGAGCCTGCTGCGGAAGCGCCCAAGGCCGAGGCGCCAAAGGCCATAGGCAGTATGCTTGACGACATTAAGAAATGGCTCGGACTGAGCATCTATCTTCAGGGCGGCTACAACTACAATTTCGAGAACCCCGACTCACAGGAAAATGGCCTGAGGATCTTCGACCATAAAGCGAACAGCTTTACCCTCGACCTTGCCCAGATAGTCTTTACAAAAGATGCCCCAGTCGGCGGTATTGGTTACAGGCTCAAGGTATCGGCAGGCGAGACTGCAAAGTTCATACACGCAGCGGGACTTGGCGATCAGAGCCAACCCTTTGATCTGACCGAGGCATATATCAATTATGTGGCGCCTATCGGAAAGGGCCTGAAGTTTCAGTTCGGCAAGTTCGCCACCATGGCCGGCGCCGAGGTGATCGAGGCGAAGGACAATATGAACTACTCGCGAGGCCTGCTCTTCAACTATGCGATCCCTTTCACCCATACCGGTGTCATGATCGGCTATCCTTTCAGCGACCAGGTGGGCGTTAATTTCTATGTCGTCAACGGCTGGGACGACTTTAATGACGAGGGCAACTCCAAGACCCTGGCGTTGAGCACAACGGTCACGCCGAACGATCAGATCTCTCTCGTGTTGAATCTCCTCAACGGACGGGAGATTGTGACGTCCGGCGGTAGCTGCACCTCCTCGATCTGCTCCAACAGGTTCCTTGCGGACTTTGTCGGGACGTTCAAACCGATGAAGAACCTCACGGTTGTGGTGAACCCCGACTGGGCGACGCAGAGCAACGCAGCCCCTGACGGCGGAGATGCAAAGTGGTACGGTATCGCCGGCTACGTAAAGTATGATTTCATTGATTTTTTCAGCGCCTCGCTCAGGGGGGAGTATTTCAAGGACTCTCAGGGTATCAGAACGGGGACGCCGCAGACCGCAAAGGAAATCACCCTTACGCCTGAGTTCAGAATAGCAAAAGACCTTATTGTAAGGCCGGAATACCGGCATGACTGGTCCGACAAGGAGGTCTTCGACTCCAGCCACAGCACCAAGGACAAGAAGAGCCAGGACACCATCGCCCTCGGCGTAATGTACACCTGGTAGGAAAGAACTGAAGAGAGGTTTACCATGAAACGATTCGTCAGCAGTAGCGTAGTAGTAATTATGATGACTTTGTTCTGCTCGGGACTTTTGTTCGCGGCAGACCAGGTGCAGCCTAACCCTCCGACGGCTGAGCAGGCAGCGCCTCCTGCTCAGCCCGCACCTGCAGCCGCACCTGCCCCTCTGAAGATCGACACCGGCGACACGGCATGGATGATCGTCGCAACGGCGCTCGTCATGCTCATGTCGATTCCGGGTCTGGCCCTTTTCTATGGCGGGCTCGCAAAACGGAAGGATTCGCTGAACACTATGGCGATGACCTTTGTCACTTTCTGTATTGTGAGTCTCCTCTGGGTCCTTTACGGGTACACGCTGTCCTTCGGCACCGATATTGGGGGGATCATCGGGAGCCCTGAAAAGCTCCTCCTCAGGGGAATCGGTCCCAACAGCATCTCGGACCTCGCAAAGACGATCCCCGAGTACATCTATGTCGTCTACCAACTTACCTTCGCTGCGATCACCGTTGCCCTTGCGAGCGGTGCGTATATCGAAAGGATGAAGTTCTCGGCATGGGTTCTCTTTTCGGTTCTCTGGATGACCATCGTATATCTCCCGATCGCACATTGGGTGTGGGGCAACGGCTTCCTCGCGAAGCGCGGCGCGTTGGACTTTGCCGGAGGAACCGTGGTCCATATCAATGCGGGTATTGCCGCCCTCGTCGGCGCATTGATCCTCGGCAAGAGGCGTGAAAAGGCCCTTCTGCCGGGCAACCTTACCCTCGTCGTAACCGGGGCGGGTCTTCTCTGGTTCGGGTGGTTCGGGTTCAATGCAGGATCTGCTGTCGCAGCAAGCGGTCTTGCAGGGGCCGCGTTTCTCAATACCAACACGGCCACGGCTGTTGCGGCCCTCTCATGGATGGTTGTGGAATGGATGCACTCGAAGAAGCCCACGGTCCTTGGTCTTGCATCAGGCGCAGTCGGAGGCCTTGTCGCCATTACGCCTGCTGCCGGATTCGTAAACATCACCGGCGCCGTCATCATTGGCGTAGCAGCCGGCGTCATCCCTTTCTTTGCTGTTGCGGCCCTGAAGCCCAAGCTCGGGTATGATGACACCCTCGATGCCTTTGGCATTCACGGTGTCGGCGGCACAGTCGGCGCGCTCCTTACCGGCGTATTCGCAGATCCTGCCATCAATGACGCGGGAAAGGGGCTCCTCTTCGGCAATCCAGGACAGCTCCTGACACAGTTGATCGCCGTGGGCGTGACTGTGGTCTACAGCGGCGTCATGACCTTTGTGATTTTTATGGTCATCAAGGCCTTTATCGGGCTGAGAGTCGACGCAGAGGATGAGATCATCGGGCTCGACGAAAGCCAGCACGGCGAAAGGGCATACAACCTGTAAGAACTGAATTGCAAAGGGATGGGTGAGTTCTCTCAAAGGAGGAATGATGAAGAAGATAGAAGCGATAATTAAGCCCTTCAAACTCGATGAGGTCAAGGATGCCCTGAACGAGATCGGCGTTCAGGGGATGACCGTCACGGAGGTGAAGGGGTTTGGCCGGCAGAAGGGACATGTCGAACTCTACCGCGGAGCTGAATATGACATAGCCTTTATACCAAAGGTGAAAGTCGAGATCGTTGTTGCCGATTCAATGGCTGAGAAGGTGGTTTCGACCATCGAGGCAAAGGCAAAGACCGGAAAGATCGGAGATGGCAAAATATTCGTGTTCTCCCTCGAAGAGATCGTCAGAATACGGACGGGCGAGAGAGGCGACGAAGCGATCTGAACTGAGGCGGGAAGGGGATCGGGAGCTGCGACCCCCTTCCCTACAAAAATGTTTGTTCTACAAAAATGTAGCTTAGGAACTATTCTCTTGTTTTTCAAGGAGAAATGGCTCACCACACGGAGAAAATACCACAAAATTGTAGGATTTGACTGTCCTGTTCTTGGAGGTTCCTTGTAAAATCAAAGAGGTAACTTCGGCACGCTTTTCGCTTCTCTGCGCTGAATTCCTTTGAAAAGGAGCCTACATGAATAAGCTGATCATCAGACTATGTTCTGCATTGACCCTGCTTTTGATCCCCCTCAACAGCTATGCCCAGACACCGGGTAAGATAGACGCAGGGGATACGGCCTTTGTCCTTGTATCAGCCGCCCTTGTTATGCTCATGACCCCCGGTCTTGCCATGTTCTACGGCGGGATGGTCAGGCGGAAGAATGTCCTCGGCACTCTCATGCAGAGTTTTGTCGCTATCGCGGTCGTCAGCATACAGTGGATCCTTTTCGGCTACAGCCTTTCCTTCGGTCCTGATGTCCACGGAGTCACCGGCAGCCTGGCATGGATCGGGTTACAGGGCGTCGGTACGGACCCGAATCCCGATTATGCGGCCACGGTGCCTCATATCGCATTCATGATCTATCAGGCCATGTTTGCCGTCATAACGCCGGCCCTCATAGCCGGAGCCTTTGCAGAGAGAATGAAGTTCTCGGCCTTTCTCATTTTCACCGTGGTGTGGTCAACGGTCGTATATGATCCTGTTGCACACTGGGTGTGGGGGAATGGCGGATGGCTCAAGAATATGGGCGTCCTTGATTTTGCGGGGGGTATTGTGGTGCACATAACGTCCGGAATCTCGGCCCTGGCAGCTGCGATGGTGATTGGAAAGCGAAAGGGTTACCTCCACGAAGCTATAACCCCCCACAATTTACCTATGACCGTGATCGGCGCAGGGCTTCTCTGGTTCGGTTGGTTCGGGTTTAACGCAGGCAGCGCGCTTTCATCAGGAGCATTGAGTACCATGGCCTTTGTCGCGACCCATACATCAGCGGTCTCGGCAACGTTGATATGGGTGATCATCGAGTGGCTCCATAGGGGCAAGCCCACCATGTTCGGCGCCGCGACCGGTGCGATTGCAGGACTCGCAACGATAACGCCTGCTTCGGGTTTTGTCGGGCCCCTCTCTGCGTTGATCATAGGGTTGGCAGCCGGAGCCGTCTGTTACCTCGCGTTGAACATGAAGAACCGCCTGGGCTATGATGATTCCCTTGACGCCTTTGGAGTTCATGGAGTAGGAGGGATTACCGGGACCCTGGCAACGGGCCTCTTCGCGCAGAAGCTTATTAACCCTTCAGGTGCAGACGGGCTCTTTTTCGGTGATTACAGAATTATTGCTTATCAGGCCTTGGGAATACTCGTGACAATCATCTACTCCTTTGTCATCACAGCGGCAATCCTGAAGCTCCTTGACTGGACTGTAGGGTTGAGGGTGAGCCTTGAAGATGAGGTGGAAGGCCTGGACCTCAGTCAGCACGGGGAGAGCGGCTATACGTTATAGGTCTGCACTTCGAGATTTCGTGGAGCCAATGTCTGATAGACTGTCCAGGTGCGTGGTCTCCCTGAATCAACCGTATGCCTCGTTATGGCATATGGTATAATGAACAAATTACAGAGTAAGGGAGACTTGATATGAAAAGGTTCTCGATGACAGCAGCAGTTTTCCTCGCGGTGTTTCTCTTGAACGGGCAGCATCTTTATGCCGGACCGCAGGAGCCGGCGCCGATATCCGGCAAGGTGGTCGAAACAATGGACAGCGGCGGGTACACCTATGTATGTCTTGAGGAGCACGGAAAGAAGACCTGGGTCGCCGTTCCCCAGATGAAGGTCGTCAAAGGGAAGAGGATGTCCTTTGAGCCGGGCAACGAAATG
>DASRZP010000112.1 GCA_035686305.1 Thermodesulfovibrionales bacterium
AGGTGGCTTCGGTGTTTCATACGGCACCTCCTATTACTGATATGCTAATATATATCAGATACGAAGACCAATGTCAAGAAAAAAATGAATGCGAATTTGCTCGGGTCACACAGCGAATCAAATTTGCAGTTCTTCAGAGAAGTTAAGAAGTTTGACCAGTACTAATTACGGAATTGCTGTGGCCCATAATAACGGGCCATCGACTCCGTCCCTACTTCCTCGTCTTCTCTATCTTGGCCCAGGTGTCCTTCAATGTTACCGTGCGGTTGAATACCAATCGTTTTTCCGATGAATCGCGACTATCGACACAGAAATAGCCCTGCCTCTCGAACTGGTAACGGCTTCCCGGAGCAGATCCTGCGAGACCTGGCTCAACACGAGAGGCTGTTAATGTCTCGAGAGAATTTGGGTTCAGGTAAGCTTTGAAATCCTTCCCCTCTTCCCCGCCATCGGGACCCGACCGCAGGAGCAGGTGATCGTACAGGCGTACCTCTGCCTCGAGGGAATGGGGAGCAGAAACCCAGTGGATCGTTGCCTTGACTTTGCGGCCGTCCGGAGAGTCACCGCCCCGTGTTCTTGGATCATAGGTACAACGGAGTTCAGTCACCTCTCCGGTCTCTTCGTCCTTGACGAAGCTCACGCAGGTAATATAATAGGCATATCTCAGCCTCACTTCACGGCCGGGAGCGAGACGGAAATACCCTTTGGGCGGGTCTTCTCGAAAGTCCTCCCTTTCGATATAGATGACACGGGAAAAAGGGACCTTCCGCGTCCCCATGGCTGCGTCCTCAGGATTGTTTACGGCCTCCAGCTCTTCGACGAGGTCTTCAGGATAGTTGTCAATCACCACCCTAAGAGGCCGGAGCACAGCCATGACACGGGGGACAAGCCTGTTGAGGTCTTCACGGATGCAATACTCGAGGAGAGCCATATCCACCATGCTGTCCCTCTTGGCCACTCCGATGCGCTCGCAAAAATTTCTGATCGACTCCGGCGTATATCCGCGTCTTCTCAGCCCGGACAGGGTAGGCATACGCGGATCATCCCAGCCGGCGACATATCCTTCCTGAACGAGCTGGAGGAGTTTCCGTTTGCTCATGACGGTGTTGCTGAGATTGAGACGGGCGAATTCGATCTGCCTCGGATGATAGATTTTCAACTCGTCAAGGAACCAATCGTACAGCGGCCGGTGGTCTTCAAATTCTAGGGTGCAGATGGAATGAGTGATCCCTTCGATGGAATCTGAAATGCAATGGGCGTAGTCGTACATGGGGTAGATGCGCCATGTCTTGCCGGTCCGGTGGTGTTCCGCGTGGAGGATCCGGAACATCACCGGATCCCGCATATTGATATTCCCCGAGGACATATCGATCTTTGCCCTGAGTGTCCGTGAACCGTCGGGGAATTCGCCGAGACTCATACGATCGAAGAGATCAAGGTTTTCCTCGACTGGACGATTTCGATAGGGACTCTCTTTTCCGGGCTCCGTCAGCGTCCCGCGGTACTCCCTGATCTCATCGGCGCTCAGGTCGCAGACGTAGGCCTTGCCATCCTTGATCAACTGCACTGCATACTGGTAAAGCCGCTCAAAGTAGTCGGAGGCATAGAACAGTCTGTCATCCCAGTCAAACCCGAGCCACCGGACATCCTCTTTGATCGAATCGACATACTCCACTTCCTCTTTCGTCGGGTTCGTATCATCGAAGCGGAGGTTGCAGAGCCCGCCGAATTCCACGGCGAGGCCGAAATTCAGGCAGATCGATTTCGCATGGCCGATGTGGAGATAGCCGTTCGGCTCTGGCGGGAATCGCGTATGGACCCTCCCGTCGTACTTGAGCGACGTTGTGTCATCTGAGATAATATCGCGGATGAAGTTGGACGGCCGCGAAGACCCACTGCTGTTCATGGCTCCCTTTCCTTTCTCGCCGGCACTCCTGCCGACTCAATCGCCTTCTCGATCCTCCTGAGCGCCTTCTCCTTGCCGATGATCACAAGCACCTCGAATATGCCGGGGCTCACGGTGCCGCCGGTAATCGCCACGCGGACCGGTTGGGCAAGCGCCCCGAGTTTTATGCCGTGTTTTTCTGTCAACGACAGAAAGACCCTCTCTATCTCTCCTGCCGAAAAACCATCAAGGGCTGCCAGAGCTCCCCTCAATTCGATGAGGAGGTCCCTACCCTTTTCATTCAGAAACTTTGCCTTTGCCTTTTCTTCAAATTCGACGTCCTCGGCAATATAGTAGCGCAGTGACTTCGCAAGTTCTACGAGGGTCTTGGAACGCTCCTTTAATGTTTCTACGGCTTGTGCGAGCCAGGCCGCATCAAGCGGCTGTCTCTCACTCATGACCTTTTCACTGAGAAGAAAGGGCCTGACGAGTTCGGCGAGCTTCTCCGGAGGAGACTGCATAATATACTGACTGTTCAGCCAGAGCAGTTTCTCGGGATTGAATACTGCCGAGGACTTCCCCACATGCTCGAAAGAGAAGTACCGTATCAACTCCTGGCGGGTAAATATCTCCTGGTCTCCATAAGACCATCCCAGACGAACAAGGTAATTTACGAGGGCCTCGGGAAGGTATCCCATCTCCCGATACGCCACGACCGATGTCGCCCCGTGTCTCTTGCTGAGCCGCGCCTTGTCAGCGCCGAGGATCATCGGGAGGTGGGCAAATTCAGGCATCTCATATCCGAGGGCCTTATAGATATGGATCTGTTTCGGCGTATTGTTCAGATGATCGTCACCCCTTATGACACGGGTTATCTTCATATCGACATCATCGACGACAACCACAAAATTATACGTAGGCGTGCCGTCGGACCGCATGATGATGAGGTCATCGAGCTGGTCGTTCTCAAATACTACGGTCCCCTTGATAAGGTCTTCCACAACGGTCCGGCCCTCCTGAGGCATCCTGAACCTGACTGCTGGCTCCCTGCCGGGGATGGGCTCCTTCCTGTTGCGGCACCTCCCGTCATATTTCGGTGTCTTCCCCTGGGCCAATGCCTCCTGTCTCCGCTGCTCCAGTTCTTCTGGAGAACAGTAGCAGTAATATGCCCTTCCTTCCCGCACGAGTCTCTCCGCATAGCTTCTGTACACGTCAAATCTGTCCGTCTGCCGGTACGGCCCCTCGTCCCAATCGAGGTTGAGCCATCTCATCCCTTCGATGATCGCCTCGATATACTCGTCCGTAGAGCGGCTCCTGTCCGTGTCCTCTATCCTCAAAATAAATCTGCCGCCCTCGTGCCTCGCATATAACCAGTTGAAAAGGGCCGTCCTGGCCCCCCCTATATGGAGATGTCCCGTCGGGCTCGGGGCAAAACGAACTCTCACCATGCTCTGTCCTCCTCGTCCGGATCCTCTATAGTAGTCACAACGCCTTCTTGAATTCCATTTTCAGATATCTTTTTGTATCTCCAGATACACCGAACCTCTCATCGCCTCTCATTCCGGCTATCCAGATGATGTCCTCCCCCGCAGCAACAATCGGTATCTCGTCCCGCTCATCCCTCGGCACCTTCTCGTCAACAAAGAAGTCCTGGAGCTTCTTTCTCCTCCCGAATCCCTGGGGATAGAAGAAATCGCCCTTCCCCCTGGGTCGTATCTCAAGGGAAGTCCCGGTCTTGTCTGCATCAAAGACCGCAAGATTCTTTCCATCTCCATAAGTCTCGGCCTCTTCCTCAACCGATGCCTTTATGACGGCACGGATCTCTTCAAGAACAATCTCTCCGGGTGCGTCAAGGGCATAGGTGCCGGTCTTCACCGGGGCTTCTGAGGTCATCACGAGGGTCGCATAATTCTTGATGATCCTCAGTCCCTTTGGAAGATAGAGTCTGTCGCCGTGTCTCCCCTTTTTGATAAGGTCGATGATCTCTTCGATATGGATGAATTCCATTCCCCTGAGCCCAGTGGTCTCGTCTAACGCCCTCCGGAGGACCCTCCTGAGGATAACCCTTTCCATCCTCTCCATCGGCATCAAGAACAATTCGATGCGCAGGTCCCTCTTCCTGCAGATCAGCTTCATGAGGGTCTTCGTGACAATGGTATCAAAGTACTTCTCTTCTTCCCGCAGGATATCCATGGTCCGTGTCATCGTCTCTATGAGACCAGGGTTGATCCTCTTGAGATCAAGCATGAAGATTTGCCTGATCCTGTTCCTGAGGTAATCCTCCGTAAGATTTGATGAATCGATGATGTACGTGATTCTCCGTTCATCAAGGAATTCCTCAATTTCCTTCCGTTCAACTTCTAGGAGCGGCCTAATGATTTTCCCCCTCACCGGCTGCATTCCCGATAGGCCCTTTGGGCCGGCCCCTCTCAGGATTCTCATGAGAAAGGTCTCGACCTGATCATCGGCATTATGACCAAGGGCGATCCTGTCTCCCCCTATCTCTGCCATCATATCATGCATCAGCCGGTACCTCAGCTCCCTTGCCGCCTCCTGCCTGTTCATCCCCTGCTCCTTCGCATGTGCCTTCACATCGATCGAACGCGCATCGAAGGATATCGCGAGACCCTCACAGAAGGTCTTGCAGAACGCGATCTCGGCTGGAGTCTCATCCGGCCTCAACCCGTGGTCTGCATACAGGGCGTGGAGCCTCAGATCCCATTCTTTCCCGAGTTCCTTCAGCACCGTGAGAAGGCAGACGGAATCGGGCCCTCCCGACAGGCCGACAAGGACCGTCTCGCCGCCCGAGAGCATCCGATGCTTTGAGATCGTCGCCTTAATCTTTTCGAGGAATGTATGCAGCATGGGAGACGTTGTCAAGAAGAAATCATTAGCTGTTTCCGTACAAAGCATCGAGCGGACTTTTGGGCGCGTTCGTCATATCGCGCATGACATGAGTATAGATCATCGTCGTCTCGACATGTTTGTGGCCGAGGAGGCTCTGCACCTCCCTGATATTGACGCCGTTCATCAGCAGGTGTGTGGCAAAACTGTGCCTGAGCGTATGGACCGTCGCATGTTTCGTGATGCCCGCTTTTTGAACAGCAAGCTTGACAGCCTTTTGAATCGCCGTGTCACTGATATGCTGTCGCCGGACAA
>DASRZP010000113.1 GCA_035686305.1 Thermodesulfovibrionales bacterium
CAAGATCTACCATTTGTCCATCGCAATGGCCTGACAGAGCAACATCTTGGGGCTGCACCCAGTTTCCCAGACAGACTTGAGGTCCGGCTACAGTCCTGATTATCGTGTATCCTTCGAACTCTTGAGTTTGTGACTCGACCGATGACAGGCCCACGGTGAAAAGGACCAAGGAAGTCATCATAACAAAAACCAGCGTCTTCATAGTGCCTCCTGTTTATCCTCATAATGATAATATTGCAGCGCCTTAACCAGCGTGTCATAGTTATTTATATCACAGAATTCTTTGTCATTAAAGAAAAATTTTCATCCCGTTCCTTTTGAAATTTATTTTTCATTTATGCTATGGTTAGTATCTCTCAGGGCACAGAAGAGAGGGGAAGAGACACCGGACGAACTGGAATGACGGGACTGGCAGCTTTGCTCGCGACTGCTTCGGCTTTTCCCCTGTGTATTTTATATTGCCTGTGGCCGACCGGAAGGAGGTTCCTATGAAGAAGATAGTACTAGCGTATTCGGGAGGCCTTGACACCTCTGTGGCGATAGCATGGCTGAAGGAAACGTACGGCGCTGAAGTCATTGCCTTCTGCGCAGACCTCGGTCAGGGAGAAGACCTCGATGAAGTCAGGGAAAAGGCCCTGAAGACAGGGGCTTCAAAGGCGTACGTGGAAGACCTGAAAGAGGAGTTCGTTTCAGACTATGTCTTTCCCATGCTCAGGACAAATGCGATCTATGAAGGAACATACCTCCTGGGGACATCGATCGCAAGACCATTAATAGCAAAGAGACAGATAGAGATCGCACAGGCAGAAGGGGCTGAGGCTGTGTCACACGGCGCCACAGGAAAGGGGAATGACCAGGTGAGGTTTGAACTCACCTACTATGCGCTCAAACCTGATATAAAAGTCATCGCCCCCTGGAGAGAGTGGCCCTTCAAGTCCCGTCAGTCCCTGATCGAATATGCCAGGGCCCATGGGATCCCTGTCACGGCGACAAAGGAAAAACCTTACAGCACGGACCGGAATCTCCTCCATATCAGTTATGAAGGAGGGATCCTGGAAGACCCCTGGGCAGAGCCGCCGGAGGACATGTATACGATGATGGTACCGCCGGAAAAGGCCCCTGACAAGCCTACCTACATCGAAATATCTTACAAATCCGGGAACCCCGTTGCCGTCAATGGGACATGCATGTCACCTGCCCGTCTCCTCGAGACCCTCAATTCCATTGCCGGCGATAACGGCATCGGGAGGGTGGACATTGTGGAGAACCGGTATGTGGGCATGAAGTCGAGGGGAGTCTATGAAACACCGGGAGGCACAATCCTCCATGTCGCCCACAGGGCGATAGAGTCCCTGACCCTCGACAGGGAGGTCCTCCATCTGCGGGACTCGCTGATACCACGCTATGCAGAGATTGTTTATTATGGATACTGGATATCTCCTGAGAGGGAAACGATCCAGCATTTGGTTGACGACATCCAGAAAGAGGTGACGGGCGACGTCAATCTGAAGCTCTACAAAGGGAGCTGCCTCGTTGCGGGGAGGAAATCGGTGAAATCTCTCTACCATCCTGAGTTCGCAACCTTCGAGGAAGACGAGATCTATAATCAGAAGGACGCCGAGGGTTTTATCAAATTGAACGCCCTCCGTCTCAGGGTAAGGAGGCTCTTAAGAAGTTCCCATGTCTGATCTTGAAACATGGATCGCCCTCTCGATGGTGCCTGAGATAGGCCCTGTCACCTTCAGAAGACTCCTCACCGTCTACGGAGAACCGGCATCAGTTTTTGATGCGCCCCTTCGCGAGATCTCGAATGTCGAGGGTGTCGGAGAAAGAAGAGCGAAGAACATAAGAGAGTTCCGGGCATGGAAGAATGTTAAGAAACACCTCACCTGTCTCGATGAGATCCATGCGCGTGCCGTAACATTCAGGGACCCCGAATATCCTCAGCTCCTCAGAGAGATCGAAAGTGCGCCTGTTCTCCTTTACGTGAGAGGGACACTAAAGCAAGAGGACCGGTTTGCCATCGCCATCGTAGGATCGAGGAAAACGAGCCATTACGGAAGAGAAGTGGCCGGGAAGCTCTCATCTGAGTTGTCGGCGTCGGGATTCACGATTGTGAGCGGAATGGCACGGGGAATCGACACCATTTCCCACACCGGTTCTTTGCAGGCAGGCGGGAGAACCATCGCTGTCCTCGGCTCAGGAGTTGACACAATCTACCCGCCGGAGAACAGGGGACTCGCCGATCGTATTGCAGCATCAGGATGTGTGGTGACCGAGTTCCCTGTCGGGGGAAAACCGAACAAGGAAAATTTTCCGAAACGGAACAGACTCATCAGCGGACTCTCTCTCGGTGTCCTTGTTGTGGAAGCGACGAGAGAGAGCGGGTCGCTCATAACGGCAACATGTGCGCTCGAGCAGAACAGGGAAGTCTTTGCCGTTCCCGGAAGCATTCTCTCACCGAATTCATCGGGCACGAATGACCTCATTCAGCGCGGGGCGAAACTCGTCCAGCAGGCCGAGGACATCATCGGAGAGCTGGCACCGATGCTCAAGGGCTATGTGAAGGCAAAGGCACAGGACCCCATCGTCATGACTGATGAAGAAAAAAGGCTCTGTGATATACTAACGGGAGAACCGCAGCACATTGATATGATATCGAGAGAGCTTGCGCAGCCTCCCTCGAGGCTCCTCGCTTCACTGCTCAACCTTGAACTCAAAGGGATCGTGAGACAGACAGAGGGCAAGCGGTTTTATCTCATCCAATAGGGTGGGGGATATGGTAACGGCAGAAGAATTACCTGGAACTAAAGGAGGTCGTCATTGAAGTCTCTTGTTATTGTCGAATCGCCGGCAAAGGCGAACACCATACATAAGATCCTCGGCAAAGAATATTCGGTAAAGGCCTCGGTGGGCCACATCAGGGATCTGCCCAAGAAGGAGATGGGCGTTGACGTCGGAAAGGACTTTGAGCCCCATTACGTGACGATCCCCGGCAAGGAGAAGGTGATCAGGGAATTGCGGAAGGCGGCCAAAGAGGCGGACAGAGTATATCTTGCGCCTGACCCTGACAGGGAGGGAGAGGCTATCGCCTGGCACATCGCATCCGTGATTTCAGACCCACGGTCCAAGGGGAGAGAAGAAAAGCTCCACCGGGTCACCTTCAATGAGATAACGGAGCGTGCGGTGCTTGAAGCCATAAAGAACCCGAAAACGATCGACACGAACAAAGTGGATGCCCAGCAGGCGAGAAGAATCCTTGACAGGCTTGTGGGATACGGCTTGAGTCCTCTTCTCTGGAAGAAGGTGCGTCGCGGGCTCAGCGCAGGTCGGGTCCAGTCTGTGGCCGTGAAACTCGTCGTCGACAGGGAGAGAGAGATCGACGCCTTTCAGAAAGAGGAATACTGGAATATAAACCTCCAGCTTGAAGGACCTCTTCCGCCGCAATTCCCTGCACGACTCTATAAATATGAGAATTCCCTCATTGTCAACCGTGAGGCTGAAGGCAGGGACCGTTTTCTTATCAGGACCGAGGAAGATGCTCAACGGCTTGTCAACGAGATCGGAAGGCGGACCCTCTCAGTATCGAAGGTCGAGAAAAAAGAGCGGAAACGGTCTCCCTATGCGCCTTTTACGACAAGCACCCTGCAGCAGGAAGCGGCACGAAAACTGAGATATACTGCAAAGAAGACGATGATGCTCAGCCAGCAGCTCTATGAGGGAGTAGAACTGGGAGACGAAGGTTCGGTCGGTCTGATTACCTATATGCGAACGGATGCTGTAAGGGTCGCGCCCGAGGCACAGGAATGGGCCCGGGAGTATATCGAGAAGAGATTCGGGAAAGAATATGCCCCTGAAAAACCTCCCTACTACAAGAGCAAGTCAGGGGCTCAGGAAGCCCATGAGGCCATAAGACCGACTGACCTGAAAAGGCCGCCACAGGCAGTGAAACAGTTCCTCTCAAGGGACCAGTATAGCCTCTACACGCTCATATGGAACAGGTTTATCGCGAGCCAGATGGCATCTTCGAGGCTTGAGCAGACAACCTTCATCATTGAAAATCCTGAAAAGACGGCGGAGATCAGGGCTTCAGGGACTGTGGTGAGATTTGACGGGTTCATGGCCCTTTATACAGAGAGCAAAGACGAGATCGAGGAAGAGGAAGGTGGTATTCTCCCTCTGTTGAAAGCGGGCGACGCCCTCAGAATCATCGACATGAAAGCGACCCAGCATTTTACCCAGCCCCCGCCGCGTTACACCGAGGCAACCCTTGTGAAGGCCCTTGAGGAGAAGGGGATAGGGAGACCGAGCACCTATGCAGCAATCCTTTCGACCATACAGGACAGAAAGTACGTACACAAAGTCGATGGGAGGTTTACGCCGACCGAGCTTGGCTCAGTTGTGAACGACCTCCTCGTCGAAAGGTTTCCTGAACTGATCGATATCGGTTTCACGGCGAAGATGGAAGGCGAACTGGACAGCGTGGAAGAAGGAGAGATGAACTGGGTGGAGGTGGTAAAGGATTTCTATAAACCCTTCAGCCATGACCTCTCTGAAGCAACGAAGACGATGGGCAAGATAAAGCCTGCCGATATACCGACCGATGTTATGTGCGAGAAATGCGGTATGCCGATGGTGATAAAGTGGGGACGGCACGGGAGGTTCATGGCGTGCTCAGGCTATCCGAACTGCAAGAACACGCGGCCCCTTGAAGGTCAGGGCACGGAGAACTCTGTTCAGGCGACGGACGAGAAGTGCGAGGTCTGCGGCTCCCCGATGGTCCTCAGGTCAGGGCGTTTCGGCAAGTTCCTCGCCTGTTCCCGTTATCCTGAATGCAAGACCACAAAACCCCTCTCCACAGGGGTCAAGTGCCCCGATGACGGAGGAGACATCGTAGAGAGACGGACAAAGAAAGGGAAACTTTTTTGGAGCTGCAACAACTACCCGAAATGCACCTTCGCCACATGGAATAAGCCGTTACCGAAGAAATGCCCCAACTGCGGCGCTGACTTTCTCTGTGAGAAGAGGGACAAGACGGGGCAGACGATTATCTTCTGCTCCAGGAAGGAATGCGGCTATACAGAGAAAGGGGAAGAGAAGCCGCAGGCTGAAGAACCTGCTTCGATACCCCTCTGACGGCATGGGTGATTGCTTTACCCCATTACCCTCATAAGAATACTCTCAATTCATGAGACCCATCATCATCGGAGTCGGCGGTGCCCACAGTGGCGCAGGGAAGACGACCTACGCCTCCCTGATCCTCGAGCGACTCAAGGGTTGGGGTGCGATAAAATATACGAAGACCGGCCTTTACAGTTCCCTCGTGGATGACATGACCGTCCTCATGACTGAAGGCAAGGACACAAGAAGGATGCTCGACTCCGGCGCCGAGAAGGTCCTCTGGGTTCAATCGACGCCCTCGGATCTCGGGGAGGTCCTTCCCATGGCCGTGGAGAGACTATCGGGACTTAGGGGGATTGTAGTCGAAGGGAACAGCGCAATTGAGTTTTTGAAGCCAGATATTATAGTATTTATATTGGGGTGTGTTAAGGAGGAGTTCAAGGAGAGTGCGCAGGAGATCCTGAGCAGATCGGACGCAGTGGTCTCTGAAGGGGAAACGCCTGAAGGAATATCCGGAAAGTCCAGGATATTTCAGAAATCCTCTGCGGGCAACGATGAACTCATCACCTATATAGAGATAATGGTCGAGAAAAAAGAAAAGATACGGTCGTCACTGAAGGAGAAGTCTGTTGCCGGCAAGATTTCCTGCCATGCAGCCAGGAAGATTGCTGAGGAACTGGATGTCCCCTATCCTGAGGTCGGCAGGACTGCCGACGATCTCGGGATAAAGGTGACGGCCTGTGAACTCGGTTGCTTTTGATGGGGACCATACTCTTTGAACTGAGCATGACCTTCTACTTCGCGGCCACCATCGTCAGTGTCATCGAACTCCTTCGGGGATCAAAGGCCACATCGAGACTGATCCTGGTATTTGCGATCGGCGGTTTCGTTCTCCAAACCATGACGATCATCGTCAGATACGCCGTTGCCGGCCATCTCCCGATCACGAGTCTCCACGAAGCATCGTCCTTCTTTGCTTGGTGCATCGTCGTGCTTTTTTTCTACCTCGAATACCGGTACCGCCTTGATCTTCTCGGTCCCTTCACCATGCCCATCGTCTTCATCATCATGCTCTCCTCCTCAATCCTCCCCCGGGGGATAAAGCCTTTGAGTCCCGTGCTCCAGAGCTATTGGCTCGGCATCCACACCTTTCTTGCCTTTCTTGGCGACGCAGCCTTTGCCATGGCCTTTGGTATCGGCATGATGTATCTCATCCAGGAGCATCACCTGAAGGCGAAGCGACTCGACGGCCTCTTTCAGAGGCTCCCGAGCCTCCAGATCCTCGACGAAGTCAATTACAAACTGATCACCCTCGGGTTCCCGCTCCTGACCCTTGCGATTATTACCGGCGCGCTCTGGGCAGAAAGCGCGTGGGGGAGTTACTGGCGATGGGACCCGAAAGAGGTATGGTCCCTCATAACGTGGTTTATCTATGCCCTCGTCCTCCACATACGGCTCACTGCCGGATGGAGAGGGAGGAAGGCGGCAATCCTCTCGATCATCGGCTTCGCCAGTGTGATCTTTACGTTTTTTGGGGTAAATCTGCTCTTAAAGGGTCTCCACACGTTTATATGAAGATCATCGTCATTGGCTTGAATCATAAGACTGCCGACGTAGACGTGCGGGAAAGGCTCGCCTTTAATGGCCCAAAGCTCGAAGAAGGGCTCCTCAAAATGAGGGACCTTCCGGGCGTTGAGGAGGCGATCATTCTTTCGACCTGCAACAGGGTCGAGATGTACGCAGACGTGAATGATGCGAACAGGTCCTTCGAGACGATCAACTCCTTCCTCTCAGAGTTTCATGGGCTCGACAGGGAAATGGTGAGGAGATCGTTATACCTCTATCATGACGCCGATGCGGTGCGACACGTATTCAGAGTGGCATCGAGTCTGGATTCCATGGTCGTCGGTGAACCCCAGATCCTCGGGCAGCTCAAGGACGCCTTTGATTTTGCCCTCCAGAGGAAGACGACGGGCATGCTCCTGAACAGGCTCATGAAGAAGGCGATCTCTGTGGCAAAGCGGGTAAGGACCGAAACGAAAATCGCCGAGAACGCGGTATCCATCAGTTTTGCTGCTGTCGAGCTTGCGCGGAAGATATTCACGGACCTCTCGGGAAGATCCTTCATGCTCCTGGGCGCGGGCGAGATGGCAGAACTGGCCGCACGTCACATGGTGAATTGCGGGATACAGGAAGTGGTCGTCGTGAACAGGACCTATGATCGCGGGTGTGAGTTGGCGACTGAATTCAGCGGCCGTGCTGTGACGTTCGAAGGCCTTCACAGGGAATTGGTCCATTCCGATATCGTGATATGCTCCACCGGTGCACCCAGCTATGTGCTCAGGAAAGAAGAGATGCAGAAGGTCATGAAGGAGAGGAGGCATCGGCAGGTATTCATCATCGACATATCGGTGCCGAGGAATATCGATCCGGAGATCAATGATCTCGACAATGTTTATCTCTATGACGTGGATGACCTTCAGGGTACAGTCGATGCGAACGTTCTTGAACGGAAGAAGGAGGCTGAAAAGGCAGAGACGATCATCGGGGAGGAGATCGATTCCTTTCAGAGGTGGCTATCGTCCCTCGATTCCGTTCCGACGGTTGTTGCCCTGAGGAATAGGGCTGAGGCCGTTAAAAGGGAGGAACTGGAACGGCTCATTCATAAATTTCCTGACCTTGGAGAGAAGGAACGGAAGGCGATCGAGTACATGGCCTCGGCCATAACGAACAAACTCATACACCCGCCTACCGTCGCACTCAAAGAGGAGACGGAGGATAAGGACATACTCATCGCCACTGTAAGGAGGCTTTACGGTATCAACGGAGAAGAGAAGTAGGAGGACTATGAGTCATCTCAAAGATGCAATCTTGATCCTGCAGATGACGTTATGAATACTCTCGGAGAAGGGAGGACTCTTTTGTCCTATGAACAGACATAAGGTAACCATCGGAACACGCGGCAGCAAACTCGCCCTCTGGCAGGCAGAATGGGTGAGATCAGAACTCCTGAGGATGAATCCGGGGATTGAGGTAGCGCTCAATACGATAAAGACTACGGGAGACAAAATACTCGATGTTCCTCTTGCAAAGGTCGGCGGCAAAGGTCTTTTCGTCAAGGAGATCGAGGAGGCCCTCCTGAGCGGCGAGGCCGATCTCGCTGTTCACAGCATGAAGGACGTTCCGACTGATTTTCCCAAGGAACTTCACCTTCCCGTTATATGCAGGAGGGAAGACCCAAGGGACGCCTTTATCGCCAGAGGCCACTCATTTCAAGACCTTCCCAGGGGCGCGACGATCGGGACAAGCAGCCTGAGGAGGTCATGCCAGCTTCTCAGCGTTAGGCCCGACCTGAAGATAAGCCAGCTGCGGGGCAACCTCGACACGAGATTGAGGAAACTCGACGAGGGCCAGTTTGACGCCATCATCCTCGCTGCCGCAGGGGTCAAGAGGCTCGGCTTAGCCCAGAGGATAACCGAGTTGCTCCCTCAGGAGATAAGTCTTCCAGCGATCGGACAGGGGGCGATAGGCATCGAATGCAGGACCGATGATACCGTGAGGAACGATCTTGTCGCAGCCTTGAACCATGAGGAGACCTCCGTATGTGTTCGGGCAGAGAGGGCCCTTCTCAAGCGTTTGGAAGGCGGATGTCAGGTTCCCATCGCAGCCCATGCGAGCCTCATCGACGGAAAGCTCATCATGGACGGACTCGTCGGCAGTGTCAGCGGAGACAGAATCGTAAGGGGCCATATCGAAGGAAGCGCTGGGGACGCTGAATCTCTCGGTATTGCCCTCGCAGATGAGATCCTTGCAAAGGGAGCAAGGGAGATACTCGATGAGGTGTACGGGAAATGCGCTCCTTCTGTAGACGGCGAAATCAGCAGCTGACAGGTCTGTTGACCGAATTTGAATACGATCTATACCCTCGGCACCGGCAGGAGAAGCGAAGAGGATTTTATCGAGATACTCCTTTCCTACGGCATCGAGAGGGTCATCGATGTCAGGACCCTTCCCAAAAGCAAGAACCCTGCCTTCACCGGGGATTATCTTGAAGATCTCCTGAAACGGGAAGGTATCGGATATCACTTCCTCGGGAAGGAACTGGGCGGTTTCAGAAAGGGGGGATTTACCGCCTATACGCTTACCGATGCTTTCATCGGCGGCATCGAAATTCTGGAATCCATAGCCCTGGAAGGGCCATCCGTAATCATCTGCGCAGAGCGGTTCCCCTGGAAATGTCACAGAAAGTGGATATCCCGTGAACTCCACAGACGGGGATGGCTCGTAGAACATATCATCGAAAAGGACAGGGTGTGGATACCGAGGGATTGAGAAACCATGGTCAACAACGGGCAGAGAGAAGAATGGGGGGAGGAAAGAAAGTGGACAAAATTGCATTCTTGACGGCAGTGTCTGAAGTGATGAAGGGGATGATCTCCTATGATGCCATGATGGAATCGCTACAGCGGTCATGCATGAGGGGAGAGGAGGAGAACCTCAAAATGATCAAGCTTGGTGAAAAGCAGGTTGACGAGTTCATTACTGGCCTAAGCTCCATTCAGGAGCTTACTGTCCCTCCCGACATCATGGACATCCTTGTTCTGAGATACCTGAAGAACACTCAGTTCCTCGCGAAAAGAGAAGAACGTGCCATCGACGTTTCGGGGATCGATGGGGGTTCCCTCGGATACTGGAAAAAAACGATGCTCTTTAGGAACGCAGACACCCGAGGGGTGAAGGAATAGCATACTGCGGAGAGCAATGCCGGAGATTCGTGCTATCGATTTCCCGTTGCAGTAGAGGGAATCTTTATGAAGACTTCGAAGGACGCTGAAAAACCTCCTCAACAGGTAAAGGCCGAAATCGAGACGCTCGTAAAGGACCTCAATTACCATAGTTACTGTTACTACGTCCTTGATTCACCGGTCATTTCAGACGAGGAGTATGATCGCCTCTACCGCCATCTCAGGGAACTCGAAGAGAAGTACCGTTATGTCCTCGCCGACTCACCGACATTGCGGGTCGGCGCGCCCCCTCTCGAGAAGTTTGAAAAGGTGAAACACGCTGAACCCATGCTCTCCCTCGACAATGCCTTTTCCTATGACGAGGTGAGGGAATTTGACAGAAGGGTGAGACGACTCCTCGCCGGAGACGAGATCAAATATACCGTCGAACCAAAGTACGATGGACTCGCCATCGAGCTGACATACCGGGACGGCCTGCTCCACAAGTCATCAACGAGGGGTGATGGCTATGAGGGAGAGGACGTGACCGTCAACATCAGGACCATTAAGTCGGTCCCTCTCAAAATAGAGGGTGTCAAGGTTCCGACAGAGATCGACATACGGGGAGAGGTCTATATGGACCTCGACGAATTCGAGAAGCTGAACAGACAGAGAGAACAGAGGGGAGAACCGTTATTCGCCAATCCCCGGAACGCCGCAGCCGGGTCTGTCAGACAGCTCGATCCTTCAATTACGGCCTCCCGTAAGCTCTTTCTTGCATGCTACGGAATCGGGATCGTGAGGGGACATCGCTTCGGCAGTCAGTCGGAATTCATCACGTGGCTGAGGGAGGCGCGCTTTCCGACACCTGCAATAATGAAAGAGGTGAAGGGGATCGAGGAGCTTATCGCTGCGGTCAAGGATATTGAAGTGAACCGCGGATCCTTCACCTTTGAGGCTGACGGGACCGTCATAAAGGTGAATGATTTCGCATTGCAGCAGAGACTGGGAGTGAAGACACGGGAACCCCGCTGGGCCATCGCCTATAAATTCCCGGCACATCAGGCCGTTACAAAGATCAGGGAAATCCATGGAAGCGTCGGCAGGACAGGAGTGATCACGCCCTTTGCGGTCTTTGAGCCGGTAAAGATCGGAGGTGTCACGGTATCCCGCTCGACACTCCATAACTGGGACGAGATGGAAAGGAAGGATATCAGGATTGGGGACACCGTCCTTGTGGAAAGGGCCGGTGAGGTCATTCCCCATGTCGTCCAGGTGATCAAGGAGAAGAGGACGGGGAAAGAGAAAGCCTTTCCCATCCCTGAAAAGTGTCCTGCCTGCGGCTCAAGGATTGTGAGGGAAGAGGGTGAAGTCGCGGTCAGATGCGATTCCCTCCACTGCCCTGCACAGGTCCAGGAGAAGATCATACACTTTGCGTCGAGGGGCGGCCTAGATATCGAAGGCCTCGGTGAAAAGAACGTGGGGCTCCTCTATTCACAGGGTCTCATAAAGCACTTCGAAGATATTTTTAGGCTGAAGAAGGATGACCTCATCGGGCTACCGAGGTTTGCAGACAAGTCCGCCCAGAACCTGATCGACGCCGTCGAAAGGTCAAAGCATACAACCCTTGCCAGGTTCCTCTTTGCCATCGGTATCCTTCATGTCGGCGAGTATGCGTCAAAGCTTCTCGCGAAGAATTTTCGGGACCTCAGAGACCTCTACCACGTGACGCCGGAGAGGATCATGGAGATCAAACAGATGGGAGAGAAGATCGCCTCTTCCCTCTCCGCGTTCTTTAGCGACCGGAAAAACCTGGATGTCCTCGATGCACTTATAAAACGCGGATTACGAATAACCAACCCTGATTTCATGGCTGTGAAGAGAGGGATATCCACTCTTGAAGGCCTCACGTTTATCATCACCGGGACCCTTCCCAAATCGCGGCAGGAAGTGGAAAAGATGATCGAAGCCAATGGAGGTCACGTGTCGGGTACGGTATCGGGGGCCACCCATTACCTCATCGTCGGAGAGAACCCCGGTTCAAAGCTGAAGAAGGCAGAGGCCCTCGGAGTCAAGACCATTTCCTATGATGAACTGCTGAAACTTATCGAAAGAGGAACGGGGAATCCGAGCTTGTTTTAGCCAACTATCGACAGGAGGAGACATGCATATTGACGACTATAATTTTGGACAGATTGTCGTTGACAACAAGACTTACACCTCTGACCTTATTATTTATCCCCACAGGATCGACGCGTCGTGGTGGCGTGAAGAGGGACACCTTCTCCAGAAGGCTGATCTCAGGGACGTCATTGCTGCAAAGCCGAACATCCTCGTCATAGGGACAGGGGCCATGGGTGTGATGAAGGTGCCCGAAAGCACCGTCGCCTTTCTCCAATCTCAGGGAATCACGGTCATCATCGAAAAAACAGGAAAGGCTGTAGAGACCTTCAACACCATGACTGGCCGCAAGAAGATCATAGGAGCTTTTCATCTCACCTGTTGAAGCATCTAAGGGACGCATCGAGGTTGCTGAGAGCGGTCGATGAGCCCGCTATGTCAGAAATCCCGAGATAAATGGATAACAATCTCGTGCCCGCCATAACGGCCCTCGCGAATTACGTCAAAGTTATAGTTGTAAGCAAGCTGCATCCGAGTATTGAAGAAGAAGCCGCTCGTCACCCTGGCGCCCAGAGAGGAGAAGATGTGGTTTTTCGAGGAGGTCCCATTTGCAGTCTCTGTCAGGCGGTCAAGCCAGGCGATCGAGGTATTGAGACTCAGATACGTGAAGAAGAGCAACTCCCGCCGGTACTCACCTGCTGCTATCAGGTAATGCTTCGGAAAGAACTCCTGAATGATAGCTCCGGGAAGGATCGGCCGCCACGTGGAGCCGTATTCCTCGCCCATAGTCTGGACACCGCCACCTACACGAGGGGCCGAAAACCGATCGAGATCGTGGCCAACTCCGCCGTGCAGCGAGCCGATGAGGCGGTCACGGTCGCTCTTCACACCGGGAACGCCTCCCGCAGCTAAAAGATAGCCGGTAAATGAAAGATAATCCCGGCCTTCGCCTGCATCCTGTGAGCCGTTGGTCCCCCAGTTCTTCCAGTTCGTACGATTCCCATAAACCAGGTCTGCGCCTGCGGCAAACCCCTCATGGGGCAAGCTCAGAATGTTGCGCTCCAAGGCGTCCCAGCGCAGTTGCAAATGTTCGCGAAGCTCAAAGCTATTGTGCGGGACAACGAAGTTAGCGGCTGTGTCGGACCGCCTATCGAAGAAGATAAATCCCGGCTCGATGGTCAAGTCGACGGCAAACATATTGTCTTGATGCCCGGGAGATACCTGCCGACGGTAACCAAGGCCGAACCCGGGCCGCACGTATCCCCAGAGCAATTCCTCTGTCTTCACGGCCTCGCCGTCCACCAATTCATACTGCGCAAAGGGGACGGTGTAGTTGTCAAAAGTGAGCACCCACTCGAAGGGTCCCAAGTCAGGTGAGGAACGGGCAAAAAAGACGTCGTCATACACTCCCACCAGGTCAGTGCGAAAAAGGGTTCGATCATTGGGATGGCGCCATAAATAAACGGAACCAAAGGGAAGAATTCCCCTGCTATCAGGGGTTGGTAAATTCACCTCTAGACCAAGGTCCCAGGCGGAAACCGATCGGCGATCTTCGGGTTGCACCGTAATTTCCTGGCCAAAGACCGTGGTTCTGAAGCCTTCGCCGGCACGTGGGGTGCGATACTGAGGACTGTCAGGTCGTAAAAGCAAAGGCAGATGCTCCTCCTGCGGAGCGGCTGTCGACTCCTCTACAGCCCCAGCGGCAACAGTCCCCACCTTCGTAAGGCTGCCTGCCAGTAAGAGACCATAGAGAAGTATCAGAAACGGGCAGATGAGTTTTTTGCGGGTGGGTTCCATCTCGTATCTTCGCTCCTTCAATTTCCCTTCCAGTTGCATAAGACTATCTTGTTCGGGAAGGCAGGTATGGTGAGAAGCCTTGTATAGTGATACCTTGAAAACGTTCTCACAGTTCCAATCTATCTCGTCCACGTTGTAGATCCACCGATGAGTGGTATGCCAATGAAGCCCCTCACTTTTAACAAATCAGGGGAAGGGAGTGTCAGTTTGCCGCTGTATGTCTTGCCATTATCCGAGTTGTAAATCTTCCCGTCTTTCCACGAGTTATCGCCGGCATACACGAAATCAAGAAGTATGGGTAGACCGATGAGAGGAGTCTTCCTCAGTTCAGGGTTAGGGTTATTATGATCCATGATCGGCGCGCCCGGCGTCCCGTCTTTTGAGCCAGCCTGATAAACCGGTTCCTTCAGCCAGACGATTTTGCCGCAGTACTTGAAGCTGCATTTGTAGATTTCTATCTTTGCATCTTTCTCTTCGGTATTCCACACCCCAAGAATATCGTCCGGGCCAGCTCCATAGGTAGTCCCCGCTGCCAGTACTGCGCTCGTAAAAACCATGCGGCGCAGGTTCAATAAGCTCCTGATATGATACTTCTTGATGTAATAATCGAGCCCATCTCCATCGAGCTGTGCAGAGCGACATGCCTCGCCCGGTGCAATTGCGTGAAAATTGCGATGTTGTGCCTCACACCAAACGACAGCAGCTACGCAGGTTATCAATAATACCATCATGATCAAAGAAGACCTATATGTCAACGGCAAGTTTCTCATTGTACCGCCTCCTTCTTTAGGATTATAGCTCTTTTTCGGCAATTGATTTTTCCCGTTTGATGCCGACCATAGAGTCCGCAGTGCCAAGAGCTTTCTTTTCGTGAGCAGATCCCGCCGCATGTTTTCCGTTTCCATTTCGGAAAGGACATGATAAACTGGATTCGGGAGATGGAACGGCTTTGCGGAGCATAAGAAAGGGAATGGCATACTGCATATCAACACTGAATACGCGAAATAGTGAGGTGAGATGGAACGGATTGTCATCGTGGATGATAACGACAATTTCATTGGAGTGGAGGAAAAGGACAAGTGTCATGAGGGTGACGGCATCCTGCACAGGGGCTTTCTCGCCATGATCT
>DASRZP010000114.1 GCA_035686305.1 Thermodesulfovibrionales bacterium
GCGAATGCTTTGAAATCAAATTTCCTCATGTTTGATAACCCCTTTCGTTCTCTTCCTCTTATCACAATGTACATCAGAAAACCGACCCAGTCAATGTGCGACGCACCTCTTTGCTTACTCATAATCAGACGATGAAGATCATGCACACGTTACAACAAGGAATAAGAGGAAACCGGTATCTCCTATCTTCACTGCTATATAGGGCCCCCTTGACCGCTTCCAGGGGCGCCTGTGTCGGTCGAATTTCCCTGTCTTGCGGCCCCCCCGGTCTGCACTTGCTCTTTGGCATTCACTTTTGATAGGATTCGGCGATAATGGGCCCCCTCGAATTCATATACTATCTCGGCTATTCCTTCGAGAGAAGCCGCAGCCTGAAGCGTCAGAGGAGACTCCCCTGTCCGGTGATCAGCGTGGGGAACATAACCGTAGGCGGAACAGGAAAGACGCCTGCTGTGATAGCAATAGCAGAAAAGGCAAAAGAACGGGGCTATCATCCCTGTATCCTTACGAGGGGGTACGGAGGCAAGGCGAAGGGGCCATGTTTCGTCAGTAAGGGCAGTGGGTCACTGCTCAGTGTCGGCGAAGCCGGGGACGAACCTTTTCTCATGGCTGAGAGATTGAAAGGAGTCCCTGTTGTAAAGGGTGGAGACCGATACGAGGCCGGCCTGTTCGCACTGGAGGAACTGGGTTTTCAACCCTCTTCCTCCATTCATCATCCTTTGCTTTGTATCCTTGATGATGGCTTCCAGCACTGGAGGCTGCATAGGGACAGGGATATCCTCCTCATCGACGGTACCGATCCCTTTGGCAACAGGAGACTTCTTCCTATGGGGAGACTGAGAGAACCATTGACAGAGATGAAAAGGGCCGATGTAATCGTTATAACAAAGAAAGTCCTCGGCGAAAAAGGAATCGTTAGGTCTTCAGGATTCTCTTCCTTCGATAGCCTCATCGATGAGATCAGGGACAACAGCCCTGATGCGCCGCTCTTTGTTGCTGAGCACCTTCCAACGGGCCTTACAACCGCCTCAGGAAAAGACCTTCCAATAACGGCCATCTCAGGGAAGACGATATATGGCTTCGCAGGAATCGGAAATACCGACTCTTTCAGAGAGACCCTTCTCAGCATCGGAACCAGAGTTTCCGGCTTTAAGCCTTTCAGGGACCACGTCGCATACAGCCAGGGGGATATAGAGAGGATATCTCTTGCTTCAAAGGCGTGCAGGGCCGATTGGATTGTGACAACAGAAAAGGATATAATGAAAATCAGGGGGTACTCCGTCCCTGAGAATCTCGTAGTATTACGGATAGATTTCAGTGTTGACACCGCCTTTTACGACGCACTATTCAAGGAGGCTTAAATGGTCAAATACATAAACGTCAAGAGCAGGATGAGGAACGAATTCATAGATGTAACCGACAAGATACAGGAGGTCATTCACGAAGAGGGGATCACGAGTGGCGTCTGCTACATCTATGTCCCCCATACGACTGCAGGCGTGACGATCAACGAAGGCGCCGATGCCTCGGTCCAGCATGACATACAGACCTTCCTTAACAGGCTTGTTCCCGCCGATGGCGATTACCATCACCGGGAAGGAAATGCAGACGCCCATATCAAATCGACTCTCATAGGCGTCTCAAAGGCCGTCTTTATTGACGAAGGGAAGCTCGTTCTCGGCACATGGCAGGCTGTCTACTTCTGCGAATTTGACGGCCCGAGGCACCGGAGGCTGGCGATCAAACTCACCCGAACCGTAAAGACCGCGATCTAAACGACCTTAAGGGCTATTGGACTTCATCCGCTCTCCCTCCAATTATTATCTCCCCGTCATCCCTGAGTATCCCCAGATTTACGGTATCGCCGACCTAACGCCGGCTCCCGATGGCCATGAGGACAGAGGCTAAAGTTTTCCTTCTTACATTACGATAAGAGTAGCAGATAACTTCTCATTTCCATGAAATTTCCATAAAGGAATACCCTGAATGATGAGAGATGGGGCGGCATAGACAAGAGAAGATGCTAGCATGCCGGATGGAGCCAGAAAACTTCATTGAGGAGGACGGCACGGATCCGCGTTTTTGTCTTCCCCCATGCAAATCCGGAGGTGTGCAATGAGAGGCGCCGGCAAAGGCGAGATACTGATCGTTGACGACGAGCCGAATGCCGTCAAGGTCCTATCCTCGATACTCTCGGAAGACGGTTATGAGGTGCGCGAGTCGAACGACGTTGACAGTGCGACACGGATAATCCATAAAATGAATATCGATGCCATCATTACCGACCTGAAAATGCCAGGAAAGGACGGGTTGGAGCTGTTCGGCTATATTTCAAAGAATCATCCCGACATACCTGTGATCTTTCTCACCGCCTATGGAACCGTAGAATCTGCGGTCTCGGCGATGACCTGTGGCGCCTACTACTATTTTATTAAGCCACCTGACTATACGAAGCTCAAGGGCATCCTGGCCCGGGCCGTCGAGAAGCGGCGGCTCGGAAGGGAACTCGCATCGATCAAGAGGAGGCTGGCGAATGATGGCGACCGCTCCGGCATTATCGGCACTTCAGAGGAAATGCGGGGCATCCTTGATACCATTCAGGCCGTCAGGGATTCGGCGAGCAGCGTCCTTATCTGCGGCGAGACCGGCACGGGGAAGGAGCTCGTAGCACGGGAACTCCATTATGGAAGCTCAAGAAAAGACAGGCCCTTTATCGCCTTCAACTGTGCTGCCATCCCGAGGGAGCTCGTGGAGAGTGAACTCTTCGGCTATGAAAGAGGGGCCTTCACCGGTGCTGTCACGAGGAGGATCGGACGCTTCGAAGAAGTGGCGGGAGGAACGTTGCTCCTCGATGAGATCGGTGAACTTGAACTTTCGATGCAGGCGAAACTCCTCAGAGTGCTCCAGGAAAAGGAGATCGGCCGGCTCGGGAGCAACAGGGACATCAAAGTAGATTTCAGGCTGGTCTCTTCCACGAATCGTGACTTGAAGAAAGAGGTCCGGAACGGGACATTTAGAGAAGACCTTTTTTACAGAATAAATGTCGTGCAGATAGATATCCCGCCACTGAGACAACGACAGGAAGACATCCCTCTCCTCGTAAGAGAGTTCATAAAGGAGTTCTGCGTAAGGGAGAAGAAAACGCTCACTGCCTCTGAGGAGGTAATGACCGCATTCAAGAACTATCCCTGGCCAGGGAACATAAGGCAACTCAGAAACGTAATAGAAAGGGCGGTAGTGCTTGCAAAGACCGCCAGCGTTACCCTTAACGACCTTCCCGACGGATTCTGCCTGACAGGAGCATTACTGCGGGAGGGAACAGACACAAGACAGACACTGAAAGAATTGGAATCCCAGGCCGTCGAGGAGGCACTTCTGAGATGCAACGGGAACAAATCACAGGCTGCCAAGAAACTCGGTATATCGAGAAAGGCGCTTTACAAAAAGCTGAGCAGCAGAAAGCATCTCTTGAAGGAAGACCAAGACTCGTGAAAGAGCCCGATTGACAATCCCTTTCCCCTCGCCCACAAAGACGAGGGGAAAGGCGTCGAGAAGGAAAATGCTAGGCTGCTTTCTTCAGATGCTCCCTCTTTTGTTGTTCAGCAGGCACCCCAAGATCAAGGATCTCGAACTTGCCGGTTTCGAGATAGTATTCGGCCCCGATAATCTTGAGTTTCCCTTCCCGGGCCAGCTCCCTGACTATCTTACTCTTCATAATGTCCATGTATGTATTCTTCACATTCTCCTGCACAGCGAGATTGAGGGTCTGCTTCTCGTCTTTCCCGGCCTTCTTTGCGGTCTTTACAGCAGGAAGAATCTTCTTCAGGATCGCCCCGATATTTCCTTCAGGCTTTCCCGTAGCCTCAAGGGCAGCCTTTACAGCCCCGCACGATTCATGACCGAGGATGACAAGGAGTGGAGTTTGAAGATGCTCCACCCCATACTCTATGCTGCCGAGAGTCGTCGGCTCCACAACATTCCCGGCAACCCTCACAACAAAAATGTCTCCAAGTCCCTGGTCGAATATGATCTCGGGAGCCACCCTAGAATCAGAGCACGTAAGCACCGTCGCAAAAGGGTGCTGCCCTTTTGTAAGCTCCTGCCGTCTGCTATCTCCGAGATCTTTTTTTGACAGCTCACCGGAAATAAACCTCTTGTTTCCGTCGATCAGGGTATTGAGGGGGTCCTTACCCCCTTCAATACCCGCGTACACGAGACCTGCAATTGCCACGAAACATACCAAAGCAAACAAAAGACCTGATGACCGCATACTGACCTCCTTTTGTTTGAAAGTGTCATACTGATGGAATGAGAAAAGATTATCACGGAAGAGGAATTATATCAAGGAGGCAGGGAATAGGAATACGGACTGAAAATCGTGCAGGCTGCGCTATTCCTCTTAAGTTTTATAAAATGAATGATTTGTTGCAATATTCTAAGGAAAAGCAATCACCCTTGTGTCATGGGTGCTTGCAAGCCTGTGGGCAGCCTGATTCCGGTTCCACGTAACCTTTTGCAATTTTTCAACGTCTGATATACTAAAAAAGGATAAAAAGGTCCTCAAATGTATAGGCCAGGAGGACCGCGAAAAGGGAGATGGATATGAAAGGGGTCATTTGTCTTATACTTATCGTCATGATCTTGATTGTTGCAAGCGCTCCGGCCGTTTATGCTGCTGGGTCGGGATACTATTCCGGCGGAGGAGGTCACTATGGGGGAGGTCCCTATTACAGGGGCGGCTATTATGGTCGGTACGGCTATTACGGCGGTCACTACCATGGCTGGCGTGGGTACTACTGGATCGGTCCTGGGTGGTGGGGTCCGTGGTGGGGTTATCCTTACTATCCGTATTATCCATATTCTTATTCGGCGCCACCGGTCGCCATGGAGCAGCAGGCTCCGGTGTATGTTCAACCGGCCCCTCAGCAAGAGGAGCAGAACTATTGGTATTACTGCCCGAATCCGCAGGGCTACTATCCCTATGTGAAACAGTGTCCTAAGGGATGGATGAAGGTTGTTCCTTCTCCGGTTCCAGGGAACGGTAAGGAGTGAAGATATGTTAAAGCTCAGGACAAGCATCCTTGGAGTTTTGGTGTCACTGGTTTTGGGAGGATGTGCGACCCTTCCGTCGGGTCCCAGTGTGATGGTTCTGCCGCCCCCTGACAAGCCCTTTGAGCAGTTCCAGGCAGAGGATGCCATGTGCAGACAGTGGGCAGCACAACAGATAGGGATGAATCCCCAGGAGGCGGCTAATCAGCAGGCAGTTGGGTCGGCTGTTCTTGGCACGGCGATCGGTGCGGCAGCAGGAGCCGCGATCGGCAGCGCCAGCGGCGATGTAGGCGCCGGTGCGGCGATTGGCGCAGGCTCAGGACTTCTCGTGGGATCTGCCGTAGGAGCCAATGCCAGACAGGCTTATGGATGGGAGGCGCAGCGTCGGTATGACATCGCATATCAGCAGTGCATGTATGCCAGGGGCAATCAGATCCCGGGAGTAATGCCGAGGAGTCGTACCCAGAGGATTCCACCTCCACCACCTCCTCCGCCTTACCCTTATTCACCGACACCTCCAATGCAGTAGAGCGCCCCGCTCCTGGCCTCTGGACGTTTCTGACCCCAGGAGCGCGTTCTATAGCAGATTCAGCAAAGGCTCATCTAAGAAAAAGCTCTCACCAGGATGATAGGTATTGATCTCGCCTAATCTTTCCGTGTCCTTTTCTTCTGCTGGTGTCACTGATTATGTTATTATTCATCCTCATGGAACAGCGCATTCAGAAGATTCTCTCGGAACTGGGCATTGCATCGAGGCGAAAGGCAGAGGAACTCATCCTCGAGGGGAGGATTGTCGTCAATGGACGGGTTGCGACAGTGGGGATGAAGGCAGACGCTGCCAGCGACTATATCAAGTTGGACGGAAGACTTGTTTCAAATCCTTTGCGCAAAAGAGCTCAGCCGACGTATCTGATGCTCAACAAGCCGCGCGGTGTCGTCACAACCCTCATCGATCCCGAAGGAAGGCCCACGGTGAAGGACCTTCTGAAACACATAAAATGCAGGGTCTTTCCTGTCGGAAGACTTGACTTCCATTCAGAAGGTTTGCTCCTCCTGACCAATGACGGCGACTTTGCGAATGCCATACTCCATCCTTCAAAAAAAATACCGAAGACCTACCTTGTGAAGGTGAAAGAAATTGTTGATGACGGCGACATCGAGAAGCTGCGGCGGGGAGTAAAGCTTGAGGATGGACTGACCATGCCGGCAAGGGTGAAGAAGATCAGACAGACAGAGAACAACTCCTGGATCGAGATGACAATATACGAAGGGAAAAAAAGACAGATCAGGAGGATGCTCGAAAGGATCGGACACCCTGTAATGAAGCTGAAGAGAATAGCCGTCAACGGCCTTAAACTCGGTGATCTGCGGTCAGGGGAGATCAGATATCTCACCCCCGAAGAAATTGAGACGACAAAGAAGGAGATAGCCTTTGAGAGCCCGTAGTCAACCGTCAGCAGTCTCTCTCCTACCGGTGATCAAAACATGCTTGGGACTGCCGACTTCTGAGGTATGATAGACTATCCTGATTGGAGGGTTTATGGTTCGTGACAGGTTTTGCGGCGAAGTGATGGAATCGGACACCGGCACCACCATCTCTCTCGCCGGATGGGTCTTCCGGAGAAGGGACCACGGCGGCTTGATCTTCGTTGATCTCAGGGACAGGAGCGGATTATGCCAGGTTGTTTTCAGTCCGGACGTATCTGAAGAGGCCCATAAACTCGCCCGTGATCTCAGGGGTGAGTTCGTTATATCGGTCTCCGGTGAGATCAGAAGGAGGCCTGAAGGGACAGAGAATCCCAATCTCCAAACGGGCATGGTCGAAATGTACGTTAGCGCGTTGAAAATTCTCAATGAGGCCTCTCCCCTTCCCTTCACCATGGAGGAGGCGGCTGAGGCGTCGGAGTCTCTGAGACTGAAATACCGGTATCTCGACCTGAGACGGCCTGAGCTTCAGAACAACCTCATCCTGCGCCACAAAGCCACAAAGGCGATACGAGACTACCTCGATGAGAACGGATTTCTCGAAATCGAGACACCAATGCTCACGAAATCAACGCCCGAAGGCGCCAGGGATTATCTCGTGCCGAGCAGGATGAACCCGGGCCATTTTTACGCCCTTCCCCAGTCTCCGCAGCTTTTCAAACAGATACTCATGGTTGCAGGCATGGAACGGTACTTCCAGATCGTCAAGTGTTTCCGGGACGAAGACCTGAGGGCCGACAGACAGCCGGAGTTTACTCAGATAGACCTTGAGGCATCCTTCATGGACAGAGAGGATATCATGGGTCTCACCGAAGGGATGCTCGCGAGGCTCTTTAAGGAAGTCCTGGATACTGAGGTCCCTAGGCCCTTCGAAAGACTGAGCTACAGGGAATCCATGGAGAGGTTCGGCAATGATAAGCCTGACCTGAGGTTCGGCCTCGAACTGCGGGAGATGGCAGACCTCGCAGAAAAAGGCTCATTCAAGGTCTTTCTCGATGCCATAGCATCAGGCGGAAGGGTAAAGGCCATAAACGGAAAGGGCTTGGCAGGACTTTCGAGAAAAGATGTTGATATGCTCACCGAAGACGCAAAGGCCTTCGGCGCAAAGGGGCTTGCATGGATAAAGGTGAAAAACGGATTTGAATCTCCCATCGCAAAGTTCTTCCCTGAGGAGGTTCTGCGCGAAATGGCTCACAGACTCGATGGAGAGGAAGGGGATCTTATGCTCTTTGTCGCGGACAGGGAAAAGGTCGTCCATGATGTCCTGAGCCGGATGAGGCTGGACCTGGGGAAGAGGCTGAACCTTGTGAAGCCCGGGTTCAGATTCGTATGGATACTCGATTTCCCCCTCCTCGAATGGGACGAAGAAGAAGAGAGGTTCCAGGCCATGCACCATCCCTTCACATCTCCTGCGGATGAGGATATGGATATGCTTTTTTCAGCACAGACTTCGGGTGCGTATGCGGCTGACAACCGACAGAGGATGGCCGCGATAAGGGCAAAGGCCTATGACATTGTCCTGAACGGTTATGAAATCGGAGGCGGTAGTATCCGTATCCACAGACAGGATGTGCAGAGAAAGATGTTCGAGGTCTTGAACATATCGGAGGATGAAGGGAGGATGAAGTTCGGTTTTCTCCTCGACGCCCTCGCCTTTGGCGCTCCACCCCACGGCGGCATAGCTCTCGGCCTCGACAGACTCACCATGATCATGGTGGGGGCGACATCGATAAGAGATGTCATCGCCTTCCCGAAGACACAGAAGGCCTTTTGCCTCATGAGCGGGGCGCCTTCAGCAGTTGAACAGAAACAGTTGAGAGAACTCCATATAAGAGCCATGGATTTACCGGTGTAGGGAGGGCTGCCGTGTAGATTAGACACGTCGGGTTGACTTTATCCGGTCATACCGTATATACTTTTGACCGAGGAAATTTATGGGAACTTATACAACATTTCGCCCTCACAAGATAAAGAAAAAGAGAACTCATGGCTTCATGGAGAGGATGAGTACCCCGGGAGGCAGGAAGACCCTTCAGCGGAGGCGCGCAAAGGGACGCAAACGGTTAACGGTTTAGCCCCCTTTCTCCTCCCCATGGACAAGATCCCTGAAAACCCTTTCGAAGTCGATCGCCGCGGCTTTACGAGTGCTCATTGGCTTATTATTGCAGCGGCTATGAAGGGATCATGGGGAATCTTCCATGAAGTATCAGAAGCCCTTTCCCGTCGCTTTTTCCCATTCTCGGCTCGCCACGTCATAGGGAAACGATGACCAGGATACTCATATCCCTGATAAAGGTCTATCAGCACGTGATATCGCCCCTCTTCGCTCCGAGTTGCAGGTTTGCGCCGTCATGTTCCCTATATTCCATCGAAGCGCTGAAGAGATATGGCGCATGGAAAGGCACTTATCTCTCGATACGGAGGATCGTGAAGTGCAATCCCTTTCACCCTGGCGGATATGACCCGGTAAAATAAACATGGACTCAATGGACAAAAGAACATTCCTTGCTATACTCCTGACACTCATCGTCTTGATGGGATACCAATTCCTATTCACAAAGCCCGAACCCCGGCAGCCTCTGAAGACCGAAACTAGGACTGCACCCGAGACGGCAAAAGAAGGGCCCGCGCCTCTGGCACGTGCCTCAATCGCTCCGGTCGCTAGTGAGCCGGTCGAGGCAAGGGACATAAAGGTTGAGACAGACTTCTACATCGCTACGCTGACGACGAGAGGCGGAACCATGAAAGACTTTGAACTGAAGAAATATAAAGACCCTGATGGTAAAGGGGTCTCCCTGCTCAAGAAGCAAGGTCTCTACCCCCCTTTCGGTCTGGGGACGAATATCGATGACTTCAGCATCTCAAACAAAAATTTCGTCGTATCCGGCTCCAATCTGAATCTGACGAGTGGTCAAAAGGGCTCGATTACGTTCGAGTATTCCTCCCCTCCTGTCTCGGTGAGAAGGGTTTATACTTTCTACGGAGACCATTACCGATTTGACCTCAAGGACGAGGTCTCGGGCATTCCCGAATACTGGCTCAGCCTCGGCTCTGATTTCGGGATCCACGATCACGGAGCGTCGTCGGCTCCGCATATCGGGCCGGTCATCCTGAAAGACAATGACAGAATAGAACTGGACCCAAGAAAACTGGGCGAGCCAAAGACATACAAAGACGGACTCCATTGGATTGCGCAGGAAGACAAGTATTTCTTCGCTTCGATCGTGCCTTCAGGCCAGATCACCGAGGCAAAGGCATGGAAGTTGAGAGATTCCGCTACGGTTGCCTTCAAGGTTCCATCAGGCGCGAACAGTGTCATGATATACGCTGGGCCAAAGGAGTACGAAAGACTGAAGGAACTGCACGTCGGTCTCGAACATATTGTGGATTTTGGCTTCTTTTCGCTCCTGGCAAGACCTCTTTTCTGGATACTGAAGTTCTTCTACAAGTTCATCGGAAACTACGGATGGGCCATAGTCCTTCTGACCATAATGGTGAGGATACCCTTTATCCCCCTCATCAATAAGGGCCAGAAGTCGATGAAGCGGCTCCAGGAACTCCAGCCGAGACTCAATGAAATGCGAGAAAAATACAAGAAGGATCCCCAAAGGATGCAGAAGGAGACGATGGAGCTCTACAAAAAATACAAGGTGAACCCTGTAGGAGGCTGCCTTCCGATGCTCCTCCAGATCCCGGTCTTTTTCGCGCTGTACAAGGTGCTCATGATATCGATCGAGTTGCGGGGCGCTCCCTTTATCTTCTGGATAACCGACCTGTCAGGCCCTGACACGCTCTTTGGACATATCCCTTCATGGTTCCCCATGATCGGAGGCTTCGCGGTCGGTCCCCTTCCCCTCGCCATGGGCCTTACCATGGTTATCCAGCAGAAGATGACGCCCTCTTCCGCCGATCCGACGCAGGCCAAGATGATGATGCTCATGCCGATTGTCTTTACGTTCCTCTTCCTTAATTTTGCGTCAGGCCTCGTACTCTATTGGCTGGTGAATAATGTCTTTGGCATTGTTCAGCAATTTTACGTCAACAGGAAACCTTCCGGACAACAAACCTGAGCGTCTTCAAGGAACCTCCTGAGCCTTTGAGCCGCCGCGGATGAGAAGGTCTCAGCGCCCCTTGTGAAAAAGGACAAAAACCCCAGGACATTGAAGGGCTTAGCTTGTTGACAACGGGTACGTTTTAGTATTATGGTAGTTAATATGGCGGCAAAGCTCGGTCAGATGCTCATTGCTTCAAGTATCATCTCTGAGGAACAGCTGAAACAGGCGCTGAACCTTCAGAAAAAAGAGGGCGGTCGACTCGGAACAAATCTTGTCAAACTCGGCTTCATCTCTGAAGAGAAACTCGTTTCATTCCTGAGTAAGCAATACGGTGTCCCTGCGATAAACCTTGCAGAATATTCCGTAGATTCTTCCGTCATCAAGCTCGTACCGATCGAAATGGCGAGGAAATACCTCATCATGCCTGTGACGAGAGTCGGTGCGACGCTCACCATCGCCATGGCTGACCCTTCCAACCTCTTTGCAATAGATGACGTCAAGTTCATGACGGGTTACAATGTTGAGGTTGTGGTATCGAGCGAAAGCAATATTATCCATTCGATCACAAACAATTACGGCCTTGTGGGCAAGAACGAGGTCGTGAAGGTCGCAAGAGAGACTCAGGCCTCGGCGTCTCAGATTCTTCAGGCAAAGGATTATACGGTTTCCGATGAGGAGGGTTCAGGTGACGGCAGCTTCGGCAGCATGGATGAAGGACCGACAATCGATGTCGAAGAATTCGACAAGGTCGTCGGCACGGCACTCGACGGCATAGAGACCGTTGAGGATAAGGACGACGCTGAGGTCGTCAAGGAGGTAGAGGCCCCCATCGTCAAGCTCGTGAACGGGATATTCGTGAACGGGATCAAGGCCGGTGCAAGTGACATCCACATAGAGCCTTATGAAGCTGCACTCCGTGTACGCTACAGGGTGGACGGAGTCATGTATACCGTGATGAGCCTCCCGACAAAGATCAAGGCAGCTCTTACCTCCAGAATAAAGATCATGTCAAGGCTCGATATCGCTGAGAGAAGATTGCCCCAAGACGGAAGAATAAAGCTGAAGCTCGGAAAGAAGAGAGAGATCGATTTTCGTGTCTCGACCCTGCCGACACTCTTCGGCGAAAAGACTGTTTTGAGACTCCTCGATAAATCAAACCTCCAGGTTGACCTGACAAGGCTCGGATTTGAGAAACTTCAACTCGAACATTTTATGGAGGCCATCGAAAAACCTTACGGCATGGTCCTCGTTACCGGTCCGACGGGAAGCGGTAAGACCACAACCCTTTATTCCGCCCTGAATCATCTGAATAAACCTGACACCAATATCATGACCGCCGAGGATCCTGTTGAGTACAATTTTATGGGCATAAACCAGGTTCAGGTAAAGGAAGAGATCGGCCTCACCTTTGCGTCTGCGCTCCGTTCGTTCCTGAGACAGGACCCCGACATAATCATGGTGGGCGAGATCAGGGATTTTGAAACGGCGGAGATCGCCGTCAAGGCTGCACTGACCGGCCACCTTGTGTTGAGCACGCTCCATACCAACGACGCACCGAGCACCATAAGCAGATTGTTGAATATGGGCATCGAGCCCTTCCTCGTATCATCTTCCGTCATACTCATCCTGGCCCAGCGGCTTGCGAGGAAGATCTGCCAGCAATGCAAGGTCGAGGAGAAGGTCCCGGTCCCTGCACTCATAAAGATCGGTTTCCCCGAGGAGAAGGCGAAGACCATCAAGTGTTATACCGGAAAGGGCTGTCCGGCATGCAACAATTCTGGCTACAAGGGAAGAATAGCGCTCTATGAGGTGATGCCTATCAAGGATGAAATACGGGAACTGATCCTTGAGGGTGCGTCAGCCGGAGAGATAAAGAGGACGGCCATACGTCTCGGGGCAAAGACCCTCAGGATGAGTGGTATGACAAAGGTCGAAGAGGGGATCACATCGATCGAGGAAGTACTGAGGGTAACTTTTGGAGATTAAGAGGAAAATCGCATGACAACATTGTACGATTTACTGAAACAGATGACCGACAAGGGGGCCTCGGACCTTCATATAACCGTCGGCTCTCCTCCCAAGCTGAGGATCGACGGCAAATTGATCTCCGTCGACCATCCTCCCCTGACCCCTGCAGACACAAAATCCCTCTGTTACAGCATCCTGACCGACGCACAGAAGCACCGCTTTGAAGAGCACAATGAGCTTGACCTCTCCTTCGGTTTGAAAGGGATCAGCAGGTTCCGATCGAATATCTTTATGCAGAGAGGGGCTGTGGCCGGTGCTTTCAGGACCATACCTTTTGCCATCAAGACCTTCCAGGAACTGGGACTTCCGGAGATCGTCAACGACCTTGTAAAGAGGCCGAGAGGCCTCATCGTCGTAACGGGCCCCACGGGCAGCGGGAAATCGACAACCCTTGCTACCATGGTAGATAGGATTAATGAAGAACGGTATGACCATATCATAACCGTCGAGGACCCCATCGAGTACCTCCACAACCATAAGAAATGCCTCATAAACCAGAGAGAAGTGAACGCCGATACATCCTCATTCAAGACGGCACTCAAGTACGTCCTCCGGCAGGACCCTGATGTGGTGCTTATCGGCGAGATGCGGGACCTCGAAACCATAGAAGCCGCCCTTACTGTTTCCGAAACAGGACACCTTACGCTAGCGACGCTGCACACCAACTCTGCCGTCCAGACGATCAACCGCGTCATCGATGTCTTCCCTTCCCATCAACAGGAGCAGATAAGGGTGCAGCTCTCCTTCGTGCTCGAGGGCATACTTTCACAGCAGCTCATCCCGAAGAAGTCAGGAAATGGACGGGCCCTTGCCATAGAGATCCTTGTCCCAAGCCCTGCCATAAGGAACCTCATCAGGGAAGACAAGGTCCATCAGATATATTCAAGTATGCAGACAGGACAGTCCCGGTCCGGGATGCAGACCATGAACCAGTCCCTTGTGGAGCTCTATGCGAAGGGACATATCTCGTACGAGGACGCTGTGGGGCGTTCGGCAATCCCCGATGAATTAATCAACATGATCCAACGGTTAACAACATCTCAAGGGAAAGGGAGGGCATAGCATGCCGTCGACATATCAGTGGTCAGGAAAGACATTGAGGGGCACCATCGAATCCGGTGAACTGCTTGCGAGCTCAAAGGATGAGGTGATAACCCTCCTGAGAAGGAAGAGCATAACACCGACGTTGATCACTGAAAAGGTGACGAAGCCCAAATTGGGCTTCAAGGGAAAGGTAAGCGACAAGGATATCGTCGTGTTCACAAGACAGTTCGCAACGATGATAGACGCCGGGTTACCCCTGGTTCAAGGCCTTGAGATTCTTTCGGAACAGGTGGAGAATAAAAGCCTCTCAAGGGTGCTGACTCAGATCAAGGCGGATGTTGAGGCCGGTTCGACCTATGCCGATGCCCTCAAGAAACATCCGAGGGTATTTTCAGAGCTCTATGCGAATATGGTCGCTGCCGGTGAGGCTGGGGGTATCCTCGATACGATCCTGAACAGGCTTGCCGCGTACATCGAAAAGGCCATGAAGCTCAAGAAGAGGGTTAAAGGCGCCATGATTTATCCGGCCGTTGTTTCGTCAATCGCTATACTGGTCATCGCCGTTATCATGATCTTTGTAGTCCCGACATTTTCAAAGATGTTCGCATCGATGGGTGGAACGCTCCCGCTCCCGACGCTTATCATTATTAAGGCGAGTAACTTCATAGCGGGGGTCGGGGGGCTCATTGTTCTCATGATAATCGTCGCCACCATTGTATCTATTGCTCAGATACGCCGTACGGAAAAGGGGAAGAAGGCCGTTGATGCGATCCTCCTGAAACTGCCCGTCTTCGGTCTCATCCTCAAGAAGGTCGCCGTCGCAAAATTCACGAGAACCATGGGAACCCTTGTGAGCAGCGGCGTACCGATCCTCGATGGTCTTGAGATCACGGCAAAGACGGCGGGGAACAAGGTAGTGGAGTACGCCGTCATGGACGTGAGGAAGTCGGTTGCAGAAGGGAAAACCCTCGCTGAACCTTTGGCAAAGGCAAAGGTATTCCCCCCCATGGTGACCCACATGATTGCCGTCGGTGAATCGACGGGCGCCCTTGACGCCATGCTCTCAAAGATCGCCGATTTTTATGACGATGAGGTGGACAACGCTGTCGCGAACCTCACGGCCATGATGGAGCCTATGCTCATGGTGTTCCTCGGTGGTTCTGTCGGCTTTATCGTCGTCGCCATGTATCTCCCGATCTTCAAGTTGATCACGCTTATCAAATAACGGATGCAGGAAGTCCTTCTGAACCGATTAAAGGCCCTGATACTCTTCAGGGTTTTTTTTGTCACCCTCCTCCTCGGGACCTTTCTCCTCTTTGACATAGGGCCCTACAAATTCCCCCAGCCCCGCTCAATCATCTATCTCCTCATATCCTTCTATCTCCTCTCCACCATTTATGGGTTCCTGCTCTACAGGATAAAGAATCTCGTTGTCTTTGCTTATCTACAGCTATCAATTGATGCCCTTGCAGAAGTTTTTCTCACTTTTCTGACGGGAGGGATTCAGAGCTGGTTTTCGTCGATCATGCTCCTGACAGTCATGGCCTCGGCGATCGTCATGGACAAGAGGGCCGGTTATGTTATAGCGACCACCTGCAGCCTCCTCTATGGTCTCATGATAGACCTTCAGTTCTACGGCTTCATCGCGATAACCTACGACCCAACATTACAGGAGAAGGACTTTCTCTATAATATCTTCACCCATATTGTCGCCCTCTATCTGACCGCTTTTCTCATGGGCCATCTGTCATCAAGGCTTGAAAGAACAGCTCAGAGCCTTGAGGAGAAGGACTCCAGTCTCAAAGATCTCACACTCTTCAACCGGGAATTAATCGAGAACCTGCCGAGCGGACTCTTGACGACTGACGGGTCACAGAAGATCCTCCTCTTCAATAGGGCCGCCGAACATATAACGGGCATGAACAAGACCGAGGCTCTTCAGAAGCATATTACCGATGTCTTTCCCTTTCTCCCCACGCCGCTCGAGATCGGAAGGGTAGACGGAGTGATCCGTTACCATGGAGAGATGAAGACCGTGGGACTTACCCTCTCTGACACCATCGACAGCGAAGGACGCAAGAAAGGGTATATCTGCGTCTTTCAGGATATCACACAGCTCAAGAACCTTGAAGCGGAATTGAAACACCGGGAGACACTGGCGGCTATAGGCGAGCTTTCTGCAAATATGGCCCATGAGATACGAAACCCCCTGGCTTCCCTGAAGAGTTCGATTGAAATGCTTAAAGAGGGGGCTCTTACGAAGGATCACGGTGACAAACTCATGAATATAGCCATCAGCGAAATGGACAGGCTCAACAAGATCATAACCGATTTTCTCACCTATTCGAGGCCGAGACCGCCTGAATTCTCGTGGTTTGACCTCGGCATTATGCTTGACGAGACCATTGAACTCTTAAGCCGTACCTCTCCTGACCCGGATCTCATTCGGATAACAAAGGACTTTCCCGATTACACGGAGATATACGCCGATCACGGAAAATTGCGGCAGGTCTTCCTTAACCTCGGCGTGAATGCCATCGACGCGATGCCAGGAGGAGGCGAATTGACAATACGAACAAGGCGGAAAGAGGATAGCGTGACAATCCTGTTTGAGGACACCGGGGTGGGAATACGTCCTGAAAATCTCAGAGAGGTTTTCTATCCCTTCTTCACGACAAAAGACAGCGGTACGGGACTGGGGCTCTCAATAGCTTACCGGATCGTTGAGGAGCATAACGGCATGATGAACCTCACGAGCAAGCCCGGCCACGGTACGGTCTTCGAAGTCACCATTCCCGTCGTCTGTTCACACGTCATGCACCAAGGGCTGAAAGGAGAGAAAAAACTGGAGCCGAGTGGTCATGGAAACTTATAAAAGCAAGATACTGGTAGTAGAAGACGAGAGGAGCATGAGGGAGGTTCTCAAGATCCTCCTGGAAGGTGAGGGGTACGAGGTCCAACTCGCTCGGGACGGAACGGAAGGACTCGAATGGCTAAATAAGGATATCTATGATCTCATAATTACCGATATAAAGATGCCAGGCGCCGATGGTTTTCAGATACTCAAGAAGTCACAGGATCTTTCACCAGAGACCCTCGTCATTATGACAACGGCCTTCGGCACCACAGAGTCCGCCATAGAGGCGATGAAGCTTGGGGCCTATGATTATGTTCACAAGCCCTTCAAGATCGATGAGATACGGTTGACTGTCAGGAAGGCCATTGAGAAGCGGAAACTCAGGGGTGAGGTCTCAATCCTCCGTGAGAAGATCAGGACCACCTATGAACTCGGGAATATCTTTTACAAGAGCCCGAAAATGCAAGAACTCCTCAGAGTCCTGCCGAAGATAGCCGAGAGCAACTCCAATGTCCTCATCACCGGGGAAAGCGGGACAGGGAAGGAATTTGTGGCAACAGCACTCCATAATCTCAGCCTTCGCAGGGAAAAGAACTTTGTTGCTATGAACTGCGCGGCCTTTCCCGAGGGCCTCCTTGAGAGTGAATTGTTCGGCCACATGAAAGGGGCCTTTACCGGTGCGGTTTATAACAAGCAGGGCCTCTTTGAGATAGCGGACGGGGGGACCCTCTTCCTCGATGAAATCGGCGAGATGCCGATGAACCTCCAGTCAAAGCTCCTCAGGGTCCTCGAAAACGGAACATTCAGAAGGGTTGGCGGTACGTCAGACGTCAAGGTGGATGTCAGGCTTCTGTCGGCGACAAACAAGAACCTCTCTGAAGAGATCGGCGCCGGAAGGTTCAGAGAAGACTTATACTATCGCTTGAATGTCATTCCCGTTGATATCCCTCCCCTGAGAGAGCGAAAGGATGACATCCCCCAGCTCGTTGAGCATTTCATCACGAAACTCTCGCCCGCGAGAAAAAGGCAGGTCTCTCCCGATGCGATGATGCTCCTCATGAACCATCCCTGGAGGGGCAATGTCAGGGAGCTTGAAAACGTCATGGAAAGGATCCTCCTCATGACAGACAGGGAGGAGATTTCCGCAGAGGATATCCCCTTAGAAACAGCAGGCTCTTCGGCAGAGATAAGAGGTCTTCCTGACATCACGAAAGAAGGGATCGATCTTGATGCCATCGTAGAAGACATAGAAAAGCACTATCTTACAGAAGCACTGAGACTGACGAATGGAGCAAAAACAGAGGCTGCAGCGCTCCTCAAGCTCTCCTTCAGGTCATTCCGTCATCGATTGAAGAAGTACGCAGTTACGTAATTCGACAACGTGGACGGTTCAGGTAATCCGCTCGTGGTGAGAATAGACGTTGAACCTGCTTCCCCGCATGAATCCGACGATCGTAACACCTCCTCTTTCGGCGATCTCGACGGCAAGGTTCGTCGGGGCTGTACGCGTTACAAGCATCGGGATACCCCATCGGGCGCATTTCGACGCTATCTCTGAAGAGATCCTTCCGCTGGCAAGCATGATTTTCCCCCGGAAGGGGATGTGATCGAGCACGGCATATCCGATAACCTTGTCCACGGCGTTATGCCTGCCGATATCTTCGGCAAAGCAGATAATTCCTTTGCTGTCCGAGAGCGCAGCGCTGTGTATGCAGCCTGTAAGGTGGTAGAGATCCGACCTCTTCTGGAACTCACGGTAAATCTCTCTCAGTCGCGCCTTCTCTATGGTAAAGGTGTCTTCTATCGAGCCGATATCGACCTTCCTATCAAAGGTGATCCCGCCGACACACCCTGAGGTTATGGTCTTTCCCTCCGTTGAGACCTCGCCCTCGGCAGGTATGTTCACGAGAATCTCTTCTCCATATTCTATGGCCATGCGCTCAGCGCACCATCCCCCCTTTATGACATCTTCCGTCATCATGAGACCCACAACGAGTTCCCTCACCATATGGGGAGTACAGTAGAGGCTGAGCGCTTCCTTTCCGTTCACCGATATCCGCACCTTCTTCTCAAGGGCAAGACTGTCCTCGATATGCTCAACAGAGTCATCAGTGTGCTTAGAGATCTTCCTACGCACTACACCTTCCATGATCCATTATAGAATACCGGCCTGTCCTCCCGTCAATTTGTTATTGAATATCGGAAAAGAATCTTGATATACTCTTCTAGGGCTTTAATCCGGTTGATGTTTCGTTCAAATCTCCATAGGGCTTTCTCCAACCAAGGGAATCTCTTTTCAGGGGATCCCCGGGACTCCGCGGAGGATCGGGACAAGAACGGTACCGTTATCAATGGGGCCGAAGCCCTGTGGCATTGTATGAGAACGTTTCTGAGTTTCAATCTTATCTTCGCTTTCCTCTGGGTTGTTCTGTCGGCAAGTCCGGGGCTGTCGGAAGGGTCCGGTGCCGCACAGAAGGATGAGGGCGGCAGTCCCAGAAAAGTCAAGGTCTCAGGGGCATATGTCTTCAAGGTACCTGAGTCGGCCTGTTCCTCTGAAGGGTGCCTGGCTCTCAGGGAAGGCAAGGAACTGCTCGATGGGGCAAAGTACCGGGAAGCGATCGTGAGATTGAAATTTGCTTACCGGGAGCTCCCTGTTGCCGGGGATTATGCGCTCTTTTTCATGGCAAAGGCTTTCTCCGGCATGAAGGATTTTGAGGATGCAAGGGCCTGCGTCGACGATCTCCTCCGTGCCTATCCTGACTCGTTGCTCAAGAAAAGGGTCAGGGCATTGCAGATCAGAAATGGCATCTCGGAATCAGAGACCTCAGCGGAAGGAGTGAAGAGAGAGGACCTCTTGAAGGCCTTTGAAAGCTATGCCTCTGATTATCCCGAAGACATGGACATGAAATTCCTCTTCGCACAGTTCCTGAAAAAGCGGGGGGGAAAAGAGCAGGCAAAAAGACTCTTCAGACAAGTCTATGTAAAGAACTGCTCCCTTTCCGAAGAAGCCTACCGGCAGTTGGAATACTCTGACGTTTCAGTCGAAGACATGCTCGCAAGGGCCTCAAACCTCATAAGGGATGTCGAGTACAAAAAGGCTGAGACCCTGCTCAGGAAGACCATCACCATTGCCGAAGGTTCTCTGCGGGATGAGGCACAGAGGAAACTGGGAACAGCGCTCTTCAGGCAGAAGAGATATAAGGAATCTACTGCCGAGTTTTTTAAGGCAGGGGATCTCTACGGTGCCGCCCGATCACTCTTCCGGGCTGGAGAACTCGATGGCTTTCATTCGGCACTCTCAAGACTCGTTTCCATGGAGGATCAGCGGGCAGGGTCTCTCTGGCTGGCGCTCGCGTCAAAGAGACGAAGAGAGGGAGAGACCGGGGAGGCCCTGGAGATTTATACGAGAGTCAGAAATGCCTATCCTTCCCATAGCGAAGAGGCCCTCTGGGGCATGGCCTGGACATTCTACCGCAAAGGTGACTACGAGATGGCCCTCAAGACACTCACTGAGCTCAGCCGCTCACACCCTGACCCCAAATATCTTTACTGGAAGACGAAGTCTCTGGGTAATACTGATGAAGAGGGAGTCACCCGAGCGTGGGGCCCCGATGCTGAATCGTTCGTTGATCTCGGCAACGAGAGTAACGGAGATTTCTATGGACTTCTGACCAGAATATACGTCAACGGTCGCAAGGAGAGACACTCCGGCCTTATAGAGGATACCGCGGGTTCAAAGACATCGCTTTCGACTTCCGAGAGTTTTTGCTCTCAGACGATACCGTTGTCATCGGAAACCCCTTTGGCATTCGTCGGTCGGCAGGAAGAGGATTCCGCTTCTTCTTCGTTGCTTCAAAGGAACGCAGACCTTGCAAGGGCTTTCGAGCGCTTTCTTATTCTCATGGCAATCGGAACAAAGGAAGACGCAGTAGCTGAACTCCTGTCGAAGTCGCAGGAAATCTCAAATCCTGAACTCCTCCTTTACGCCGGCCGTGCATTGAAGGAGGCGGGGTCATACAGAAGTGCGATAGCCCTCGTCTCGCGGCTGGCAAAGCATCAGGAGGTACGGGTGGGGTCGGAGGCGGCCATCTCTGATATCCTGTACCCTCTGGCGTATTGGTCCGTAGTCGAGAAGGCGACAAAAGATCACGGTCTCGACCCCATCATTCTCTTATCGGTCATGAGGGAAGAGAGCCGCTATGACCCTGAGGTTCGCTCTGCCGCAGGCGCCATCGGCCTCATGCAGATCATGCCCCAGACCGCAGATACCCTCAGCCGCCACAAGGTCACAACAGCGGACGAAATCTATGATGTGAAGACCAATATAACCATAGGGGCCTATTACCTCAGTCTCCTCATGAAGGAATTCCATTCATTACCTGTGGCGATAGCAGCATACAACGCAGGAGAGGAAAAGGTCAGGGAATGGCTAAAGAAGGGGAACTACAGGTCCTTCGACGAATTCATTGAAGACATTCCCTTTGATGAAACGAGGAATTATGTAAAGAAGGTCCTCTTGACCTATTCGGCTTATAAGCAGAAGAGTTCCCCTGCATTTTCGGCGTGCAACGGGCAGGCATCACCGTGAAGGAGATGCCTCTGCAGTGAAGAGCCTTTTTGATGAACCGACGCCCGAGCATCCGCTGAAGCCGCAGGATCCGTCGCAAAAGGCATTGCCAAAAACTCCCAAGGAGGATACACCGTTGGACAGACTCAAGAATCTTGAAGAAAAGATTGCGGATGCTATCAACAAGGTCAAGACGCTGAAAGAAGAAAAAGTGTTCCTGGAACGGAAAATCAAGGAGCTTGAGGAACAGCTCAATGAAAGGAACCTTGAAGTCGAGAGGCTCACCTCCGAGAAAACCCTGGTGAAACGCCAGGTGGAAGAACTTCTCAGCGAGCTGGATACCTTAGAACTCAGTTGAGAGGGTTGCGTCTGTGGGAACAATAGAGGCATACATCCTCGGCCAGAAATACACGATTAGAGGCGACGCCCCTGATGAGCATATCGAGAAGCTTGTCGCATATGTAAACAGCAAAATACAGGAAGTGTATAAAAATGCTCCCAATACGGCACCGCTCAAGGCTTCTATCTTGGCGGCAATCGATATCGCCGATGAACTGTACAGGCTCAGAGACGAACAGGAAATCATAGCGAGGGGAATCGAAGACAAGGCCAATGCGCTCACGGGGTTATTTGACTGAATAAGAAGAGGACGGCACGAGTTCTCACCTTCCTTTCGTGGCAATAGCAATGCCCTTGAGGGTATTGACAAAATAATATTTTTTAGCTATTTTACAAGTAGCAATGCTTCTTTAGAAACCTTCTGGATAGGTGCATAACCTACCGGACGAAAAAACCACCAGCGATAAATCCCAAGAGGAGTTAATACCTATGGAAAATATTTCGATTTCCGAGCTGAAGGAGAAGACTATCGATGATCTCGCAAAAGTGGCGAAAGGCCTGAACGTGGAAGGCGCATCGGGTCTCCGCAAACAGGATCTTATCTTCGCCATTCTGCAGGCTCAGATTGAGAAATCGGGAAATGTCTTCGGCGCCGGTGTCCTCGAAATACTTCCTGATGGTTTTGGTTTTTTGCGCTCTCCCGATTACAGTTATCTTCCCAGCCCCGATGACATCTATGTATCACCTTCTCAGATTCGGAGGTTTAATCTCAGGACAGGAGATATGGTCTCAGGCCAGATACGGCCGCCGAAAGAGGGCGAACGATATTTCGCCCTCCTCAAGGTGGAGGCGGTGAACCATGAATCCCCTGAAGACAACATCAGCAGAGCTCTCTTCGACAATCTCACCCCATACTATCCTACGGAACGCATAAAACTCGAACACACCAATAATGACTACTCGACTCGGGTCATGGACCTCATATGCCCCATAGGAAAGGGGCAGAGGGGCATGATCGTTGCTGCCCCGCGAACAGGAAAGACTATGCTTCTCCAATCGATCGCAAAGGGGATAAAGAAAAACCACAGAGAGATCCACCTCATCATCCTCCTCATCGATGAACGCCCTGAAGAGGTTACGGACTGGAAGCGTCAGGTAGCCACAGCCGAGATTATCAGTTCGACCTTCGATGAGCCGCCGCCGCGGCATTGCCAGGTCTCTGAAATGGTTATCGAGAGGGCAAAAAGGCTGGTCGAGTCCAAGAGGGACGTCGTCATTCTCTTGGACAGTATCACGAGACTCGCTAGGGCCTATAACGCGGTCATTCCGACAAGTGGCAAAGTCCTTTCAGGAGGTCTCGATGCAAATGCGCTCCAGAAGCCGAAACGGTTCTTCGGTACTGCCCGGAATATCGAAGACGGCGGGAGTCTCACGATCATAGCCACTGCCCTCATCGATACGGGGAGCAGGATGGACGACGTCATATTCGAAGAGTTCAAGGGTACAGGGAATATGGAACTTCATCTCGATAGGAAACTGGTTGACAAACGTATATTCCCGACGATCGATATTAATGCCTCGGGGACGAGAAAAGAAGAGCTCCTCGTGGATAAAGACACCTTGAATAAGATGTGGATACTCAGGAAAGTCCTCAACCCCCTCAGTACCGTCGAGAGTATGGAATTCCTTCTCGCCAAGCTCATGGGCACAAAGAGCAACAAGGACTTCCTCGAGATGATGAACAAATAGTTATCCCGACCCTACTTCGATTATCGCGACGACAGCCCCTCTTCAGCTTTTGAGCGCGTCGCCGGTGAGACCGGCCGATCAATATGAGGAGTTAGCCGCCTGCCATATCTTCGAGAACCTTGAGCTTCGTTCTTTCCCCAAGGGCGATCAAAACATCCCCGGCTTTGATCGTAGTCCTGAACGTCGGATTGAACCTCATGTCGCCGCCGCTCCTTTTTATGGCTACGATGATAATACCCAGATCACGGCCGATGCCGCATTCGTCAAGGGTGACGTCAGCCACCTTGGATCCTTCGCGCACAGGGATCTCTTCCATCTGGAGGTCGATGTTCCCTGACCGCGTTGCGAATTCGATAAAGTCGACAACGGCAGGCTTCAGTAAGGTATGGGCGATTCTCAATCCCCCGATATGGTACGGAGAGACAACCCTGTCCGCCCCGGCCCTGAGGAGTTTCTGTTCGGATCCTTCCTCGCCGGCCCTCGCCACAATATTCAGTTCTGGGCTCAGCACCCTTGCGCTGAGCACGACGTAGAGATTTTCAGCATCTGTTGAGAGTACCGATATGAGGCCCCTGGCCCTTTCAATTCCTGCCTCTTTCAGTACATCGTCGTTTGTGGCATCTCCGCGGACAAACAGCAGCTCTTCATCAAAGGCGTCGGTAGGAGAATGCTCTTTCTCGACAACGACAAAGTGCGCTCCCTTCTCCTTAAGCTCCTTGCAGATGACCTTTCCCATCCTTCCATAGCCGCAGACGATATAGTGGTCTCGCAATCCCTTGATCCTCTTTTCCACCTTCCTCCTCCCGAAAATCTCCTGTATTTCTCCCTCTACGACGATTCTTGCCGCATTATTGAGCGCATAGAGAATGGTACCCACTCCTCCGACGATAAGGAAGATTGTGAAGGCCCTTCCGACATTAGAAAGTTCATGGACCTCCCGATACCCCACCGTTGTAATGGTCGTGACGGTCATATAGAGCGAATCGAAGAACGACCAATGCTCGATGAGAACGTATCCGATCGTCCCGATGAGGGTCACCACCGCAATGAGGGACAGGGAAAAAACGAATTGTCTCCTAACCGCTCGCATTGTCTCCCGCACCTTGCTGCACAATGTTCCCGATCATGCTTCTAAAGCGCTTCAAATGGGTACCTTCCCAATACACTCTACCACAAGAATGGCAAAGGAAAAAACTGTTGCAGTTCAGAAAAACATACTCAGGAACGGCGTCTCTCACCGTTCCCTTCTCAGGAACGTGCTGGAGGATACCATTACACCGTGCGCATCTGCCCTCGCCGTAGCCCGTTATGCCGCAGCGTGTTATCACTTCCCTTAGCTGCTCCAGAGGACTATTTGACCGGACAAGGTAAAGACTCTTCAGGTTCTTCATTCTCATAAAGTGGGAGTCCCTCGTAAGGAGAAAGCGGCCCTCCCGAAGTGTCAGTCTGAGAAGGTCGCCGTCCTCGATGTCGGGATAATAGAGGGTATCAAGACCAAGGAGCCTCAGCCATCGTGCAAGACGGCCGAGCATGGAATCTGCGATGAAGCGTCTCTCCATATCCTCTGAAACCAGTGGGCACTTAAGGGGCTTCATCCTTAACTGCCCACTCAGAATGTTCAGGAGAACTTATTCTTCAGGTTCTTCAGCAGCCGGAACCGTGGCAAAGAGCGGCTGCAATTCCCGTTTCACGAAGGTGTTGCGATATTTCTGCATGCCCGTACCGGCAGGAACGATCCTCCCCATGATCACATTCTCCTTCAACCCGTTAAGCTCATCGATCTGGGCGTTGATCGCAGCCTCCGTGAGAACCCTCGTCGTCTCCTGGAAGGAGGCGGCAGAGACCCAGCTCTCCGTGGTGAGGGATGCCTTGGTGATTCCAAGGAGGAGGGGTTTGCCCTGCGCAGGAGTGCCGCCTTCAGACCGAACCCGTTCGTTCTCTTCCTGAAAGAATGCCCTGTCAACCTGTTCTCCGATGAGGAATATCGTATCTCCGGGGTCTTCGATCCTCACCTTCCTCATCATCTGACGGACAATGGTCTCAATATGTTTGTCATTGATCGAGACGCCCTGGAGCCGGTAAACCTTCTGGACCTCATCCACAAGATACCTCTGGAGTTCCTGAGGTCCGAGGATGTCCAGGATACTGTGCGGGTTCACTGCCCCGTCCATCAGGGGTTCTCCTGCCTTCACCCAGTCCCCTTCATGGACGCTCACGTGCTTGCCCTTCGGTATGAGGTATTCCCTCTGCTCATCTCCACCCTTGACCACGACAACACGCATTCCCTTGTGTGCGCCTCTGAATTCAACAACCCCGTCGATTTCGGTGACGATCGCCTGTTCCTTGGGACGGCGCGCCTCAAAGAGCTCCGCAACCCTCGGAAGACCGCCGGTGATATCCTTTGTCTTCGTCGTCTCCCTCGGGATCTTTGCGAGGATGTCGCCGGGGAAAAGGACATCACCCTTTTCGACGAGGATATGGGCTCCGGCCGGCAAGAGATACCGTGCAAGATTTTGGGAAGACGGTATCTTCAACGTAGCCTTGCCATGCTCATCCTTTATCGAGATCCTGGGCCTCATGTTTGCGGGATAATCGATGATGACCTTGTGGGAAAGACCGGTGATCTCATCGACCTCCTCCTTTACCGATATCCCTTCCACAATGTCCCCGAAGGCGACCTTGCCGCCGACCTCGGTGAGCAAGGGCGTCGAATAGGGATCCCACTCGACGAGCCTCTGTCCGGCCTCAACCTTCTGCCCCTCTTCCGCCTTCAGCTTGGCGCCGTAAACGAGATTATACTTCTCCCGCTCTCTTCCCTGCCCGTCAATAATCGCTATGAGGGCGTTCCTGTTAAGGACAACAAGGGCGCCTTCCCGGTTTCGCACGGCATTGATGTTTATGAACTTCACCTTTCCGTGATTCTTGGCATCAAGGACAGCCTGCTCAATGACCTTCGTCGCAGCACCGCCGATGTGGAAGGTACGCATCGTCAACTGGGTACCGGGCTCTCCGATCGATTGGGCAGCAATAATCCCGACGGCCTCTCCCGTCTCGACCAGTTCGCCCCGCGCGAGATCCCTTCCGTAACATTTTGCGCAGACACCGATCTTGGCCCGGCAGGTGAGAACGGATCTGATTTTTACCCTGTCGATACCGCTCTCGATGATCCTCTGGGCAACCTCTTCGTCGATCTCCTGGCTCTTCCTGACAACCACATCCTTTGTGACAGGGTCAAGGATGTCTTCAACGGAAAATCTTCCGGTTATCCTCTCCTCAAGGGGCTGGATTATCTCTCCGCCTTCGACAAGGGAAGAGACCAGAATGCCGTCCGTCGTTGCGCAGTCATCTTCCAGGATATTGACGTCCTGGGCAACGTCCACAAGCCTCCTCGTTAGATAGCCAGAGTTCGCCGTTTTAAGGGCTGTGTCAGCAAGACCCTTTCTCGCTCCGTGGGTCGAGATAAAGTACTGGAGAGGGGACAGTCCTTCCCTGAAGTTAGCAGTAATCGGCGTCTCGATGATCTCTCCCGAGGGTTTTGCCATAAGACCTCTCATACCGGCAAGCTGCCTTATCTGGGCAGTGCTTCCTCTTGCGCCTGAATCTGCCATCATGAATATGCTGTTAAAGGCCCTTCGCTCTTTCAACTCCTCTTCCGTAAACTTCCTGCCGTCTTCGGCCCCGAGTTCCTTCATCATCTCGTCGGCAATCCGTTCCGTAACATTGGCCCAGATATCGATGACCTTGTTATACCGCTCGCCGTGGGTGATCAGGCCGTCGGCATACTGCTTCTGAATTTCCATGACCTCCTGCTCGGCCGCCCTGATCAGTTCAGCCTTCTTTGAAGGTATATGCATATCAGCCATACAGATCGAGATGCCTGACTTTGTGGCAAAGGTAAACCCTAATTTCTCGAGATTATCGAGAAAGACCACTGTTGCCCTTCTGCCGGCCCTTTTGTAGGCATATTCGATGATCTTGCCCAATTCCCTCTTCGTGATCTCCCGGTTAATGGTCTCGAAGGGTATCTCGGCCGGGAGTATTTCACTCAGGAGGATTCTTCCGCAGGTCGTTTCAACAATCTGACCGTTTATCCTGACGTTGATCCAGTTATGTTCTTCAAGCTTGCCGGAATCGTATGCCTCCCTCACCTCATCGGGGTCCGAGAATATCTTTGTCTTGCCCTCTACATGGGCTTCCTTCTTTCTCATGCTGTTGAGGACCTCCTCAGCGGTCGTCTCTACAAGATAGACATAACTCTTTGCGGGGTCCTTTTTCTTTGCTTCCATCCGTACATATATCCGTTCGTCTTCCTTCACTTTGTCGGACTCGTATGCTACCTTGACCTCTTCAGGGCTCGAGAAGACTCTTCCCTTTCCCTTTGAGAGATAGTAGATTCCGAGGACCATATCCTGAGTCGGAACAACAATAGGCTTTCCGTTGGCAGGAGAAAGGATGTTGTTCACCGACATCATGAGGACCCGGGCTTCTATCTGGGCCTCGATCGAAAGAGGGACGTGAACCGCCATCTGGTCTCCGTCGAAGTCCGCATTAAATGCGGTGCAGACGAGCGGGTGGAGCTTGATCGCCTTTCCCTCGACGAGGATGGGGTCAAAGGCCTGGATGCCAAGTCTATGGAGGGTCGGGGCACGGTTCAGAAGTACAGGATGTTCGGCAATCACGTCTTCGAGGGCGTCCCAAACCTCAGGCTGTTCCTTCTCAACGAGCCTCTTTGCAGCCTTCAGGGTCGTGGCAAAGCCCCTCTCCTCCAGCTTGTTGAAGACAAAGGGCTTAAAGAGTTCGAGGGCCATTCTCTTCGGAAGTCCGCACTGATGGAGTTTCAGTTCGGGACCGACCACGATAACCGAACGGCCCGAGTAGTCAACCCTCTTCCCGAGAAGGTTCTGTCTGAAGCGTCCCTGTTTGCCTTTGATCATGTCGCTGAGAGATTTCAGGGGCCTCTTCGTTGCCGTCTTCAAGACCCTGCTCCTTCTGCCGTTGTCAAAGAGGGCGTCAACGGCTTCCTGGAGCATCCTCTTCTCGTTCTTTATGATGACGCTCGGCGCCTTGAGTTCCATAAGCCTCTTGAGCCTGTTATTCCTGTTAATGACCCTTCTGTACAAGTCATTCAGGTCTGATGTCGCAAAACGGCCTCCTTCAAGGGGGACAAGAGGTCTAAGGTCAGGAGGCAGAACAGGGACAGCATCCATGATCATCCACTCGGGCTTGTTCCCCGAGAGCCTGAATGCCTCGGCGACCTTCAGCCTCTTGGTGAGTTTCTTCTTGACGCCGAAAGATGAGGCCTCCTTTATTTTCGCTTTCAATTGAACGGCAAGAGAGTCGAGGTCCAGCCTTCTCAGGAGTTCTCGTATCGCCTCAGCACCCATACCCCCTTTGAACCGGGAACCGAACTCCGCAGTCTTTTTCTTGTACTCGTCCTCGGTCAGAAGTTCTCGCTCTTTCAGCGGAGTATCGCCGGCGTCAATGATAATATAGTTTTCGAAGTAGAGGACCTTCTCGAGATGCCTCATGGTCATATCGAGTAGAGTACCGATTCTGCTCGGTACCCCCTTAAGAAACCAGATATGAGCCACAGGTGTTGCGAGTTCTATATGGCCCATCCTCTCGCGCCTCACCTTGGACTGAATGACCTCGACGCCGCACTTGTCGCAGACAACTCCCCTGTGCTTCATCCTTTTGTATTTGCCGCAGAGGCATTCCCAGTCCTTTACCGGGCCGAAGATCTTCGCACAGAAGAGTCCATCCCTCTCGGGTTTAAAGGTGCGGTAGTTGATGGTCTCAGGTTTTTTGACTTCACCATAAGACCATTCCCTGATTTTTTCCGAAGAGGCGAGCTTTATCCGGATCGCCTCAAAGTCCGTAGGATTCTTTGGCCTCTGAAAAAGGGCATAAACATCTGTTTCGACGTCTACCAAAACTTATTCCCCCTTGCTTTTCTTCTCCAGGAGCTCAACGTCAAGACCAAGGCTCTGGAGTTCTTTAATTAATACATGGAAAGACTCAGGAACCCCTGGTTCGAGAGTCGCGTCGCCTTTCACGATCGCCTCATACATGCGGCCCCTTCCGGTGACATCATCGCTCTTTACCGTCAGGAATTCCTGCAGCGTATAGGCGGCACCGTATGCCTCAAGCGCCCAGACTTCCATCTCACCAAGCCTCTGGCCACCGAACTGCGCCTTGCCGCCAAGGGGCTGCTGGGTGACAAGGGAGTACGGGCCGATGGAGCGGGCATGCATCTTATCGTCAACAAGGTGATGGAGCTTCAGCATATACATACAGCCGACGGTTACGGGCCTCTTAAAGGGCTCACCCGTTCTGCCGTCACAGAGGGTGATCTGGCTTGACGCCGGAAGGCCAGCCTTCTTCAGCATCTCCCTCGTCTCGCTCTCCTTCGCGCCTTCAAAAACAGGGGTCGCAACGTGGAGCCCCAGGGCCCTCGCAGCCCATCCGAGATGGGTCTCGAGGATCTGCCCGACGTTCATCCTCGAAGGGACACCGAGGGGGTTCAGTACGATATCAACGGGAGTCCCGTCAGGAAGATAGGGCAAGTCCTCTTCAGGCAGCACCATGGCAACGACCCCTTTGTTCCCATGCCTTCCTGCCATCTTGTCCCCGACCTGGAGCTTGCGTTTCATCGCGATATAGACCTTGACCAGTTTATTCACGCCGGGGGGGAGTTCATCGCCCCTTCGCACCCGATCAACACTCTCATCGTATCTGGACTCAAGGTACCGTATGTACTGATTCGCCTCATGGTGAATTACTTCGAGTTTTTCTTTTATGTCGAGGTCAGCAATCTTGATCCGCAGAAGGTGTTCGTCTTTTATTCTATCGAGTTGCTTCTCCGTCAGCTTCCTCCCTGCCTGGCAGATCACCTCCTTCGACTTCGGGTCTTTCACGTCCTCCATGACCTTGCATCCGACGAGGAGGTTCTTCACCTTCCTGAACTTTTCCTCTTTGACGATCCTCACTTCTTCCTCAAGATCGCGCTGCAATCTCAGGATGTCGTCTTCTTCGATACTCTTCGCCCTTTCGTCCTTCTCCGTCCCCTTTCTCGAAAATATCCTCACATCAACAATTACGCCTTCGATACCAGGCGGAACATAGAGACAACTCTCCTTCACATCCTCGGCCTTTTCACCGAAGATGGCCCTCAGCAGTTTCTCTTCAGGCGTCAGCTGGGTCTCTCCCTTGGGAGTGACCTTTCCAACAAGGATATCCCCGGCCTTCACCTCTGCACCGATCCGGATGATTCCACTTTCGTCAAGGTCTTTCAGCGCTTCTTCTCCGACATTCGGTATGTCTCTCGTTATCTCTTCAGGGCCGATCTTGGTATCGCGGGCCTCAACTTCGAACTCCTCTATATGGACGGAGGTAAAGACATCTTCTTTCACAAGCCGTTCACTGAGGAGGATTGCGTCTTCAAAATTGTATCCCCCCCACGGCATGAAGGCGACAAGAACATTCTTGCCGAGGGCTAGCTCCCCCCTATCGGTGGAAGAACCATCGGCAAGGACATCATCTTTCCCCACGGCGTCCCCGACATTCACGATAGGCTTCTGGTTTATGCAGGTCGCCTGGTTGGACCTCTGGAACTTTATCAGGTTATAGATATCGACACCGCCGGCATCTTCCGCAGCCCTCACAACAACCCTCGATGCATCAACACACTCGACAACACCTGCCCTTTTTGCGAGGACAAGAGCTCCGGAATCCCTTGCGGCGGCATGCTCCATCCCCGTGCCAACGATAGGCGCCTCCGTCTGAATGACCGGAACCGCCTGCCTCTGCATGTTGGATCCCATGAGTGCCCTGTTCGCATCGTCATTTTCGAGGAAGGGGATTAATGATGCTGAGACGCCGACGATCTGTTTCGGGGAGACGTCCATGTACTGGACTTCCTGAGGCGTTACCATCTTGAAATCTCCGCCAACCCTTGCCGAGACTGCGTCACCGACAAGGTTTCCCTTCTTATCAACCGGTGAAGTCGCTTCCGCAATAATGAACCTTTCACCTTCTATGGCAGAGAGATACTCAATCTCCTGCGTCACCCTTCCATTGGCGACCTTCCGGTACGGCACCTCGATGAAACCAAAATCATTCACCCTTGCGTAGGTGGCGAGGGATGTTATCAGTCCGATATTCGGACCTTCCGGCGTTTCTATCGGGCATATTCTTCCATAGTGGGTCGGATGAACGTCCCTCACTTCGAACCCTGCCCTCTCGCGGGTAAGACCTCCGGGGCCGAGGGCAGAAAGTCTTCTCTTGTGGGTGATCTCGGAGAGCGAGTTTGTCTGATCCATAAACTGGCTCAACTGGCTCGAGCCGAAGAACTCCTTCACTGCAGCCATGACGGGCTTTGCATTGATGATGTCATGGGGCATGGCAGTCTCGAGCTCGGTGAGCGTCATCTTTTCCTTTATGGCGCGTTCCATCCTCACGAGTCCGATTCTGAACTGATTCTCAAGGAGTTCACCGACACCCCTGATACGTCTGTTGCCGAGATGATCGATGTCGTCGATCTCGCCTTTGCCCGTCCTCAGGTCAAGGAGGTAATGAACGATCTCCACAATGTCCTTATCCGTAAGAACCCTTATCTCCAGACCAGTCCCAAGGCCGAGTCTCTTGTTGATCTTCAATCTCCCCACCGACGAAAGATCATACCGTTTTGGATCGAAGAAAAGACCGTTGAAGAGGTCCCTTGCTGAATTGATTGTCGGGGGTTCCCCCGGTCTCAGTTTTCTGTACACCTCGATGAGCGCCTCATCCTGGGAGCTCACCTTGTCGGTCAGAAGGGTATCCCGCAGTGAAGAGAGGTACTTGACATTATCTATGTAAAGCAGGTTGAGGGTGTTGACCTTGAGGGCAAGGATCTTGCCGAATATCTCCTCGGTAATCGGCTCGTTACTTTCCAGGATGACCTCGCCCGTTTCAGGGTCTATGACATCGACGAGGGTGATCCTCCCTATGATCTCCTCTTTTAGTATCGGGATCTCCTTGATGCCCGAGGTCTCCATCCTCTTAATGGCTCCCTTTGAGATCTTCGATCCCTCCTTCACAATGATTTCCTTTGTCTGGGATGCGACAATATTCTTTACCGCCTTTATTCCTGCCAGAACCTCGCTCACGACCCGCGTGAAGGTATGATGATCCTTGATCGTGATCTTCTCGACAGGATAGAAGGTCTTCAGCAGGTCTTCATTAGAGTATCCCAGTGCCTTCAGCACGATCGTGGCAGGAAGTTTCTTTCTCCTATCGATGCGGACGTAGAGGATATCCTTGGTATCAAACTCAAAATCAAGCCACGACCCCCGTGAAGGTATGACTCGTGCGGAATAGAGGAGCCGACCACTGGCGTGGGTCTTCCCCTTGTCATGACTGAAAAAAACACCGGGAGAACGGTGGAGCTGGCTCACAATAACCCTCTCGGTCCCGTTGATGACAAAGGTGCCTGTATCGGTCATAATAGGCATTTCTCCTATATAGACCTCCTGCTCCCGCGACTCCTTCAGCCTTTTTTTCCCGCCGTCTTCTACCTCCCAGAGGTTCAGTTTAACCCGAATCTTGATCGGAGCGGCATAGGTTATTCCTTTTTGCAAGCAATCCCTGATATTGAATTTCGGTTCGTTCAAAAGGTATCCCAGGAATTCAATGGACGCCGTTTCATTGTAATCCATGATCGGAAAGACGCTTTTCAGTGCAGCCTGAAGTCCTGTATCTTCCCTTCCGTCCATCGGGATATCCTTCTGGAGGAACTTCTCAAATGAGCGTTTCTGTATCTCGATGAGATTGGGCACCTCCAGAATGGGCGGAACCTTACTAAAGTTTAATCTCTCTCTCAAAACCCTTGCCATGTTTCTCCTTCTCTCCAGTTACGAAATGAGGTTCAGGCAAAGGCTGAGGCTCCGTATTCTTCACCCCAACCTTAACCTTACACTCTCTCTTTACTTAATCTCCGTCTTTGCTCCCTGCTCTTCGAGTTTCGCCTTCATGGATTCGGCCTCTTCTTTGGTGACGCCGGTCTTCACCGGTTTCGGGGCGCCGTCGACGAGGTCCTTTGCCTCCTTCAGACCGAGTCCTGTCAGCTCTCTCACGACCTTGATGACCTGAATCTTCTTATCACCTGCTGACGCAAGGATGACGTCAAAACTGGTCTTCTCTTCGGCCGCAGCCGGAGCGGCCGCACCTGCTGCAGGAGCTGCTGCAACAGCAACGGGAGCTGCTGCCGTAACGCCATAGCGCTCTTCAAACTCTTTAACAAATTTTGACATGTCGAGTATCGTCATAGTGTCGATGAACTCAAAAACCTGTTCCTTTGTGATTGCCATTCTTATTGGTCCTCCTTCGTTCTTAACAAATTATCATTCGTGACCAGCCATGAGGAGTGCGGCAGTCTTTGCTGCCCCGATTGGGAAGCCCTCTCCTCAGGCATCCGTCACGATTCACGCTTCGTCTTCAGAGAATGCACTGCGTAGGCAAAGCTACTCACCGTTGCAGAAAGGGCTGCAGCCAGCTTGCTTAAGGGGGCCTGGAAGGCGCCGGCCATCATTGACAGGAGCACTTCCCTTGACGGCAGTGTCGCCACGTCCTTTACTTCGTCCACACCGAAGAATTTTCCCTCGATGACTCCGCCACGGAGCTTGAGTTTCTCGTTCTTCTTCGAAAACTCCAGGACTTTCTTGGCCGCCGTTACCGGGTCGTCGTAGCCGATAGCAACAGCCACCGGTCCCTTGAAGGCATCTCTCCCGGCAGACACCGGGGTATCCTGAGCTGCTATGCGGGCAAGGGTGTTCTTTACAACTCTGTACTCCACCCCTCCTTCACGGAGAAGCCGCCTCAGGTCGTAGAGCTCTGCAACAGTCATGCCTTTGTAGTCCGTAAAGATTACCGCCTTTGCCTCTGAGAATCTGTCCTTCAGTTCAGCAATAGCCTGTCCTTTTTCTTCCTTATTCAGATCATCCTCCTTTCCCAGAGACCACGCATCAGCGAGACCGTAAAACTTCTCCCGCATCCTACGTCGAAATCAGTCAGCATTGTCTCGGTAGGCAGCCGGTCGGCCTCTCGCCGACAGGCTTTATGGTAACCACCTACGGTCTCTGACAATACATCAATCGGACTAAGTCCGAAGCTTTTTGATTATAGATAAGAGCCCGGACTGAGTAACGCTCTCTCTCACTCTTGACTTCAGCCTTTTCATCTATTTAGTCGTTAGTCTGCCAATGTCAATCCTGATTCCCGGTCCCATGGTTGAGGACAAAGTAATCTTCCTCAGATACCTCCCTTTGCTCGTACCCGGTTTTGCCTTGAGAATGGAATCGATAACCACCCTTGCATTATCAAGGAGGGAGGTTTCGTTGAAGGAAACTTTCCCTACAGGAACATGCACGATGCCGCCTTTTTCCGCCTTGTATTCCACTTTCCCTGCCTTTATTTCCTTCACCGCCTTTGCAACATCAAAGGTGACGGTACCGAGCTTCGGATTCGGCATGAGCCCCCTCGGACCAAGCACCTTACCGAGTTTCCCGACAAGACCCATGATATCAGGGGTTGCCACGGCGCTGTCAAAATCGAGCCAACCCTTCTGGATCTTCTCAACAAGGTCTTCAGCTCCCGCATAATCCGCGCCTGCCCCGAGGGCCTCTTTCTCCTTTTCGCCCTTGGCAAAAACGAGGACCCTGACCTTCTTGCCGGTACCGTGAGGGAGCACGACAGTGCCCCTTACCATCTGGTCGGATTTCTTAGGGTCAACCCCGAGGTTCAGGGCGAGATCTACAGACTCATCGAACTTTACATATGAAGTCTCTTTCACAAGCTTTACAGCCTCTTCAAGGGAGTATTCTTTGCCGGCCTCAACCTTTGTGCCGGCAGCCTCCATCTTCTTTCCCATCTCCAACCTCCAAACTCGAACAGATTTTTTCCGCCCCAGAGGACAACGAGAACCGGGAACTCTCAAGCAATGCTGCAGCTCGGTCCGATCCCGTCTCTGTCTTCTCTACTATCGGTCTTTCAGGTAAGTTTGTCTTTTCACTCAACAATGTCAACACCCATGCTCCTTGCAGTACCACGGATTATCGCAGCAGCCTTCTCCAAAGAGTGTGCATTGAGGTCGGGCAATTTTGTTCTTGCTATCGCCATCACCTGATCTGACGTCAGTTTGCCCACCTTCTCTTTATTCGGAGTACCTGACCCCTTCACAATGCCGGCGGCCTTCTTAATGAGTTCAGAAGCGGGAGGCGTCTTTGTTATGAAACTGAAGGACCGGTCAGAATACACGGTGAGGATAACGGGAATGATCGTTTCGCCCATCGCCTGAGTCTGGGCATTAAAAGCCTTACAGAATTCCATTATATTAACGCCATGGGGACCCAACGCCGGTCCGACAGGGGGTGCCGGATTCGCCTTTCCCGCAGGTATCTGCAATTTCACCTGGGCCGCAACTACCTTCTTAGCCATCTAAACCTCCATTCGTTTCACAAATTGCATTGAAAAGAAACGCAGACTGCACATTATCAATAAAATCACGGCATGATCCTATGAATTCCACATTCTCCATCTCCCGGAACCCATTCTGCATTGCTCTGCTACGCCTTCTCCACCTGGAAGAAACCGAGTTCAACGGGCGTCTGTCTTCCGAAGATGCTGACCATAACCTTCAACCTTCCATGGTCCATGTCAACCTCATCGATAAACCCGACAAAATTTGTAAAGGGTCCGTCGATAATTCTGACATTCTCGCCTTTCTGGAACTGCGTCTTAATCTGGGGCGCCGGCCCCCTTTCAAGCTGCTGAAGGATGATCTCCACCTCTTCCTCTGGAAGCGGAACGGGTTTTGTTCCACCCACAAAGCCGGTGACCCTCGGAGTACTTCTCACAAGATGCCACGTTTCATCATCGAGTTCCATCTCGACAAGGACGTATCCGGGATAAAATTTTTTGTCGCTTTCCCTCTTCTTGCCACCCCTGAGTTCTATCACCTTTTCTGTCGGTATAAGGACCCTCGATATCTTGTCCTTGAGACTCCTCTTCTCAGCCTTATCCTCAATGCTCAGCTTTACTTTCTCTTCATAGCCGGAATATGCATGAACCACATACCAGTTTTTTGCCATCCTCTTACCTTAGCGCTACCTTCACGATTTTTGAGAGACCCGTGTCGACGATCCCCAGAAAGAAGGAGATGACGATTACCGTCACGATCACAACCCACGTGGAGCCAATAAGCTCCTCCCTGGTTGGATAAACAACCTTCTTGATCTCGATCTTCACTTCCCGAAAGAATTCTTTTATCTTCTCAACCATACCTTCCTCAACCCCGGGATGGTATTCTTCATAAGGTGATCACAGGATCCTATGAAGCTCCCCGGGCTCCTTCCCGCTCGGGTCCACGACCCGTAATTTCTCACGTCTCAGAACTGTCCGTGCAAAAAGTGGCAGGCCAGGAGGGATTTGAACCCCCACCCCTCGGATTTGGAGTCCGATGCTCTAGCCGTTAGAGCTACTGGCCTATGCCTTTGTCTCCTTATGCATGGTATGCCGTCTGCAGTTCCGGCAATACTTCTTTAATTGTATCTTTTCCGTTGTGTTCTTCTTGTTCTTCATGCTCGAATAGTTCCTGTTCTTGCATTCCGTACACTGAAACAATATGATATCTCTCATCTCTGTCACTCCACTCTTCTGGCCCCCCCTTGTCCGGGGCAGGACAGAGAGGGGTAGTCTTTATCTCTCAATCTCTTACGCAATCACCTCGGTAACGACGCCTGCGCCTACAGTCCTTCCGCCTTCCCTGATCGCAAACCTCAACTCCTTCTCCATCGCTATCGGCGCAATCAGCTCCACCGTAACACTGATATTGTCTCCGGGCATCACCATCTCC
>DASRZP010000115.1 GCA_035686305.1 Thermodesulfovibrionales bacterium
CGGGCAGCAATGCCCCTGAAGGTCCGTGGTAGACTACCACGTTGATAGGCTGGAAGTGTAAGCGCAGTAATGTGTTCAGCTGACCAGTACTAATAGACCGTGAGGCTTGACCCTTATCATCTTCCCTCCTGTTGTCAAGGAAAAGAAAAGGGCCTTTTTACAAAAAGGCCCTTTTGTGTGTCTTGGGGCGGAGATGACTGTGTACATCAGTATCATTTCTTCTCACAAAAAAGAAGTTCTTCTATCATCATTTCTATGATATGATGATAGCATTGACGAGGTGACACGGTCCAGAAATGAGAGAGAGAGACATATTTGAAGAAATCATCGACATGGGTAAGAGGCGGGGAATTCTTACCTATGACGAGATAAATGACGCACTCCCCTCCGAATTCTTTTCTCCTGATGAAATCGAAGACCTCATGGACCTTCTCCAGGATATGGGCGTTAAGGTGGTCGACTACGAAGAGGCTCTCCCTCCTGAAGAAGAGGTTGAGGAAGAGGAACTCGATGAATATGAAAAGACGGAGGATCTCGTACAGGCCTACTTCCATTCCATGGGCGATATATCGATTCTCACCAAGGACGAGGAAACGGAGCTCGCCAAAAAACTGGAAGAAGGGAGAGAGATCATAAAAAGGATTGTCACCAATCTCCCCCTCTACAAAAAGATCGAGGCGAGCTTGGACGGAGAGGCTGAAGAGATTCCCCCGGAAGAAGAACGTCCTGACGAGGCGCTCCTGAAGTCAGTGGCGCGCATAGAGGAGTTAAGGGCGCACATAGAGGCAGTTGAAAGGGCTATCATGAAGTATGGTTCCTTTAAGGAGTTGAAGAAGCTCATATCAGAGAAGAAAAAGAAAGGGATCCATGCAGACAAGCTCGAGGCTCTGGCGAAAGAGATTCAGCAGGAATACAAGAAAGTTGAGGCCGAGGTAGGAGTAAGGATCGATGAGCTCAAAGTTTCTTATGGAAGGATGTCGAAGGCCAAGGCCCTTCTTACCGAAGCAAAGAATGAGCTCATAACAAGAAACCTCCGCCTGGTGGTCAACATCGCGAAGAACTATGTCGGCAGAGGCCTGCCCCTCCTCGATCTCATCCAGGAGGGCAACATTGGCCTCATGAAGGCCGTCGACAAGTTTAAGTATGAAAAGGGCTTCAAGTTTTCTACATACGCAACATGGTGGATCAGGCAGGCTATTACCCGGGCGCTCATTGATCAGACAAAGACCATCAGGGTGCCTGTCCATATGATGGAGTTTTATAACAGAGTCACTAAGGCTTCCCGTGAGCTGACGCAGCAGCTCGGGCGGGAACCGAGCAATGAAGAGATTGCACAGAAGCTTGTTGTGCCGACACGGAAGGTCGAAGAAGTATTCAGGGCTATTCAAGATCCCATTGCACTCCAGACTCCTGTGGGAGATGAAGATACGGAGCTCGAGGATTTTATCGGGGACAAGAACAGCCCTTCCCCCTATTCTGACACAGAAAGGATAGAGATTTCTGAACACATCCAAAGGGTTTTGAGAACACTGACCGCAAAGGAAGAAAAGGTGATTCGGATGAGGTTCGGGATCGGCGCTGATAGGGACCACACCCTCGAGGAAGTCGGAAGGTACCTGTCTATCACAAGGGAGAGAGTGCGTCAGATAGAGGCAAAGGCATTGAGAAAGCTGAAACATCCGAGCAGGCTGAGAGCGCTCAAGATTTTAACCACGTAGTGGCAAAGGAAACCCGCTGATAAGCGGGTTTCCTTTGCTCATGCTGTCGACAATCTTTCCCTTTTTTCTAAGGCTTCCCTATCCTATCTCCTGCCTTGACTTCTCTTTCGGATTTTACGACAATTGCTGTCGCCGTCCTTTCTTTCATGCCGATAACCTGAATAGTCCCGTTGGGGACATCAAAGGTGTTCCTCGAAATCATCGGTATCATGTCACCGATTTCCAAACCATCTCTTCGTCCCTTATCAATGAAGACGATATCCTTCTGGCTGTTGATATCATGTCTCTCCCTTGTGGCAACAATGAAGCCGTTGACGGAGAGGGTCCTCGGATTATCTATAAGAAAAGGCTGTTCCATCTCATAGTAGTTGTCAAGGACATCTCCCACAACTACTTCTGCGAAAGAGGCTGTTACCTTTGCCTTTGTCCGCCCACTCTCTGTTCCGACAATTTCCAGGACCCCGACGATTTCGATGACATCGCCCATATTGGCGCCCGTTTCAGGATGCCTGACCTTCCCTGTTGAGCGTATAACATAGAACCTGTCACCAGCCTTTACCGGTTCAGCGGTCCTGATGTACGTATCATCTCCTCTGCCAAACTGGCTTCTCTCTGTCGGCGCACCGGTAATCTCACCCATGACTGTTATGGAGTCGGCGATATAACCGCTTGAGATAAGAGTATCTTGGTCGACCAGATAGCTTTTCATAATGGGGGTGACTTTCTTCGTTGCTGGCTCTCGTGCCGTCTTCGTCACGGGCTTCACCTGGGGCCTTGCCTCGACTCGCTCAATTGCCTTTTCAACAGGTTTGGGAGCGACCTCTTTCTGAAGGAGAGAAAGGGGAATCCTGATCTTTTGACCGGGATAAATGAGGTCAGGATTTTTCACCTCGGGGTTTTCCTTCCATACCTTGGGCCAGAGAAAAGGGTCGGTGATCTCCTTTGAAGAAATCGTCCAGAGGGTTTCACCTCTGATAACGGTGTGCTCCTTAAATTCCTGGTCCTGACAATAGGCACCGGGAGCAAAAAACAAACAGATCAGTGAAAGCACGGTTATGGCAAGAATACAACCTCCCTGAGTTCTTCTCATGTTTCCTCCTTCTTTCCAATCAAACCATACCGAAGATTGAAAACCCTTGTCAAGCACTTTTTACCGAATGACGTCAATCTTCATATAGGGTCTCAGCACCTCCGGTATGACGATGCTTCCGTCCCTCTGCTGATAGTTCTCGATGATCGCCACAACCGTCCGACCGATAGCAAGGCCGGAGCCGTTCAGGGTGTGGACGAATTCGGTGCCTTTCTTTCCTTCCCGCTTAAATCGTATATTGGCCCTCCTCGCCTGAAAATCTCCAAAATTAGAGCAGGAGGAGATCTCCCGGTACTTCGCCTGCCCAGGGAGCCAGACTTCGAGATCATAGGTCTTTGCTGCAGAAAAGCCGAGGTCACCGCTGCAGAGTGCGACGACCCTGTAAGGGAGTTTCAGTTTCTGAAGAATATCCTCTGCGTCCCTGGTGAGGGTTTCAAGTTCTCCATAGGAATCTTCAGGTTTAGCAAACTTAACGAGTTCCACCTTGTTGAACTGGTGCTGCCGTATAAGGCCCCTCGTGTCCTTGCCATAGGACCCAGCCTCGCGCCTGAAGCATGGAGTGTACGCTGTGTAATACAGAGGGAGGTCCTTCTCCTGGAGTATCTCATCACGATGAATATTCGTGACAGGCACTTCCGCCGTAGGGACAAGATAGAATTCAGCATCAGCGACCCTGAAAAGCTCGAATTCAAACTTCGGAAGCTGGCCGGTTCCGATCATGCTTTCACGATTTACCAGTACCGGCGGGAAGACCTCGGTATACCCTTTCGATGTATTGAGATCGAGCATGAAGTTCATCAAAGCCCTTTCGAGTCTGGCCCCGGCACCTTTCATGAGTGCAAATCTGGCTCCCGCAATCTTCGATGCCCTGTCAAAATCAATGATATGAAGCATCTCGGCAATGTCCCAGTGGTTGAGGGCAGGGAAATCAAATTCCCTCGGGTCTCCCCATGTCCGCACAACAACGTTTTCCGTCTCGTCCTTTCCCACAGGCACCGATTCATGGGGAATATTCGGGACGTTGAGAAGAAACTCCCTGATCTTCTCATCGAGATCACGGAGTCTATCATCAAGTTCCTTTATCCTGTCTGAGACTGATTTCATCTCATCGAGGAGGACTGTTGCGTCTTTTTTCTCTCTCTTCAGCCTTCCGATCTCTTCCGATACGGAGTTTCTCCTATTTCTGAGGTCTTCTGACTCTTTGAGCAGGGTTCTCCTTTCATCCTCCATGGAAAGGAATTCTGAGAGGGAGAGTGCATAATTTCTCTTCTTAAGGGCCTCGGTTACGATCCCGACATTCTCTCTCACAAACCGTACGTCAAGCATCAGGTGCTCCCTTCAGAATTCGTTGAATTTGCTATAATAACTCATCTAAACTCATGGAAGTCAAGGATGGATAGCTCATCAATCGACCGTATCGGAGGGATCCTCACCCTTGTAAAACCCACCGGCAGAACGCTTTCTTTCGTCATCGGAGACACATTGAAAGCCGATGTACTGAACATGGTAAAGGATGGAACCGTATCGCTCAGGATCGGAAGAGAGATCATCAGCGCGAAATCGGAAATTCCGTTAACAAAAGGGGATATGGTACTCCTGAAAGTTCTTGGATTTGAAGGCGATCTGAAACTCCAGTTTCTCGGCGTCGAGTCAAAGAGTATTTCTCAGAACATCGAGCCTCAGAAGAGCCTTCCGCAGGATGGCCAGTCGGCGATCCCGGCAAGGATATTCACGATGCTCTCAGGTCTTTCGGATGCAGAACTGAGCGGCAGGGATGTGAGACTCCTGACAGAGATATTCAGATCTCTCCCGGAAAAAGTCCGTTCGGACTTCCCGGAATTGAAACTTCTCGAAGATACCCTGCCCGAGATAGAAGGTCTGAATAATCAGCTCCTAAAAACATCTGTAGAAAATTCCGGGATTCTCTTTGAGACAAAACTGAAACTCGCTGCCCTGAGTGCTTCGGACGGAGAGACCATCTCTCCGGAACAGACAGAGATGAGCGAAGAAGTACGGACAGAAGAACCGGGGACCCTGGCCGATTCCCCGCTTGAAGGCAAAGATGGCTCTTCCCGTGACAAAGGAATAACCGAGGACCTGAAGGGACTGCTTCTAAGGACACGAGAGATCATAAGGGACCCTGAAGTCATCGGCTCACTCAAGATGCTGGGAATCAAGCCTGAGCAGGCAGCCCAGGTCATAGACAGGATAGCGAAGAATATCGAAGTCTTCCAGCTTACCTCAAAAATGAACGATATGCTCTACACCTTTCTTCCGCTTTCATGGCATGAATTGAGAGACGGCGAGGTGATATTCAAAAAGTCGAAGAATACGGACAACAAGAGCAACACTTACTATTGTACTGTCAACCTCGATCTTGAACGTGCTGGGAAGATCTCCATTTCCGTCACCCTTTATAACAATTCCTTCTACGTCTCTTTCAAAGTTGATAATGAAAAGACCTGCTCACTGCTTCAATCCCATACAGTCTTACTAGAAAAGAGGTTTGCCGACGCGGGGATGTCTCTCAAGGCCGTGAATCTTACCACTGAAGAGATAGTCTTGGGGACAGTGAAGAAGGAGGAAGGGATACGCATAACGATTTGACGAAAGAAAAAGGGTCAAAGGCAGCAGCGTTACAATACACACGCGGAACAGATTCTGCTCCCAAGGTAACGGCAAAGGGAAGAGGAAAGGTTGCCGAAAAGATCCTCGAGGTCGCGAGGAAGCACAATATTCCGATTCGGGAGGATAGGGAACTCGTTGAGATCCTTTCTTCCCTTGACCTCTACCAGGAGATACCACCCGAACTTTACAGGGCCGTTGCCGAAATCCTGGCCTTTGTGTATTCGTTGAGCAGTAAGAACAAATGACCCCCCTCTCGGAGAAGATGAATTTTCACAAAGGGAAAGTAGCTGGCCTCCAACGTTATTATGATGAGCTCTATAGGGCCTTTGGGCCGCAGCATTGGTGGCCTGGTGAGACGCCCTTTGAAGTCGCTATCGGCGCAATCCTCACGCAAAACACCAACTGGGGGAATGTCGAAAAAGCCATTCAGAATCTCAAATCAGCCTCTGCCCTGAATGCAAAGACTCTGCACGAAATGCCCGTAGGCAGACTCGCTCGATTAATCAGACCCGCAGGTTATTTCAATATCAAGGCGAAGAGACTCAAGGCATTGATCAAGTTTCTTATGGAAAACTATCACGGCAGGATGAAGAGGATGGAGGGTGAGGATATGAATGTCCTGAGGAAGGAGCTTCTCTCTGTGAAGGGTATCGGACCGGAGACCGCTGATTCGATTCTCCTCTATGCCCTCGAAAAACCCGTCTTTGTCATCGACGCATACACGAAGAGGGTTCTCTCTAGACACAAGATCATGGATCATGACGAATCTTACGCCGACTTTCAGAACCTCTTTCATTCATCTCTGAAGAGAGACGTGGAACTTTTCAATGAATACCACGCGCTCTTTGTGAGGGTGGGAAAATATTACTGCAAGTCGATCCCCCGCTGCGGCGAATGTCCTCTCAGACACCTCCTGCCGGCTTAGCGTAGTGAAGTAGTTAACACATAAGCAGCGGATAGTATGATAGAATGAAAAATGACTATGGACAACCCGGAGATTGACCCTGCCGGAAACCTCTGTCCTGCTTGCGGAAACGTCCTTACCGATAAGGAGCATATCGAAGGAGGGTGGAACTGCACCTGCGGTGAGTTTATCCCCGAGGGTCTGGCCATCAAGCCGCGGGAAGGCCTTTCCAACCAGCACAGGCAGAACAAACTTTGGAGATGACGTCACACCTTGATATGGAGCATAGGGAGAGCGAGCCTCTGCCTTTTGTTCTCCCCTTTGAAAAGATCGGTCTTTCGCTCCGGCGTATCCCCCCTCTCCCCCTCGTGTTGTGACTGAAGCTTCGTCGGCAGGCTCGATGCGTGGTGAACGGCGTACTTCCCGTAACGCTGCGAAAGATGATCAACGGTTTCGTATATCCTCGACATCTTCCCGACCCGTGCTCTGTCATCAAAGAGTGAATATTCGATCTTCTCTTCTGCAAGCAATCCTCCAAGGACAACGCCGGTCTGACGGTAGAGGTGACCGGGTTGGTAAAGATGAAGAAACCCCTTCCGCAGGGGCTCAAAAAGGTCTGCCGGAAAAGCGGTCGGCTGACATAAGGTCATCTCAATTCCCGTGTCCCTGAAATCCTGGGTCCTGAGAAAGAGGATCAGCCGCGTCGCTGCGAGCCTGTATCTCCTGACCTTGATGCAGGCACTTTCGAGGTTCCTGGAGAGTTGGCCAAAAATGAAGGTTTTGTCGGCCGATGGCGGCGTAAAGGTCTTCGCCTTGCTTATTGATTGATAGGTGCTCTTTCTCTCGGTAACGACGGGATAGACAGACCTCCCGTTCAGCTCATGCCATATTTCCCGATAAGGTTTGGAGAGATGCTTATCAATAAACCCCTGATCCCTTCGCGCGAACTGGAGAGCGGTGGTGATCCCGAACTTCCTGAGAAAGGCAGCAGTGTTCGGGCCGATACCCCAGACCTTTTCGACCGGCAGATTCTCAAGGAAGATATGGATCTCCCTGCCAGGGATGAGCGTGAGACCGTGGGGCTTGTTCTGTTTCGAGGCTATCTTCGCCAGGACCTTCGAGAGGCTCACCCCTACCGATACCGTAATCCCAAGCTCCCTCTCGATCGTATCTTGCATCTTCTTTGCAATCATTCCATAAGGGCCGTGGAAGCTTCTTCTCAGACCAGTGAGATCGACAAAGGCCTCGTCTATGGAGTATTCCTCAACATCAGGAGAGAAGCGCCTCAGTATCTCGAACATCCGGACAGAGAAGAGGCTGTATGTCTCATAATCCGACGGGAGGATGATAGCATCTGGACAGAGTTTCTTGACATCGGAGAGTCTTATCCCTCTTGTTACCCCTTTTGCCTTCGCCTCGTAACTGGCGGCAGCGACGATTCCTCGTTCCTTCCCTGTTATGACCGGTTTGGCTTTCAGGTCCGGATGGATTGCCTGCTCACAGGAGGCAAAGAAGGCGTCGGCGTCCACGTGGAGAATCGCCTGCGGCCAGGAACGAATGGTGAGGGGAGTGTTGTCCATAAGACTAATACGCTTTTCGGGATATAAGAGTCATCTGTTCACTATACTGCCGACTTATTTCTTTGGCCAAGGATAGGTTGCTTCAACAATGTTCCTGTAATTATCGTCTAATGTTGGCTGCAGGGCGACAATAGAGGCGACCCGCCGGGCCATCTCCATCACGTACCTGACTTCCTCTACCGTCAGGCCACGGCCAAGCAGGTCTTTCTCCCGATACGAAAGCCATTTCTTGATAACCTGGTAACCGCCGATAGTGTACTGCCACACAGCCTTCGGTACATTTCGCCAACAGGCAATGTCGTTGAGATAGATGTCCAACACTTCACCGTTGTCGATGATCTTGCCTTTCCCCGGCATGGTGACGCCGCCCTTGCCCGCATGGCCCCACCCCGCCGTGACATCAAGGTCTCCTGCCTCGGGCTTCGCCTGTTTGCCGTCCACGCGCTCGAATACCGCAATACCTCTGAGATCGTCACGTATATTTCCCGTTGTCACTTCCGTAACCGGCGTCTCGGTATCCAACAGGGCTGCGATCTGCCGCCCCAGTTCTGCGGAAGCGAGGAGGAGATCCTTGTTGTTCGGCAAAGGAATCCTTGGCCAATCTTGCCGGATACCGTCGGCGTTCTCGGTCAGATAGGCCGGGGCATAGCCGATCGCAAGAGCGTGGAACCAGATCGCCTCGGCGCTTGACTGGTCCGCATCCGGATCAGGAAGACCAAGCGCGGTGAGATACGCACGTGCGATGGCTGAGAGGTTGGCAGTGATCTTTTGCGAATCGTGTTCCATTCCTGGTAAAGCCCGAGAGCCGGTCTTACTGCGGCGCGACAGACTGGCAGACCATTCCTTGAGCCTGAGAGGAAAATGACGCGCATGCCCGGAGATGCAGTCGTAGTCGCATACGATTGGCGACAACAAAAAAGGCGGCCCTTCGGGTTCTTTGTCGGCCGTATCGCGCGTTATAAAGAACCGGTTGCCTAGAAATCGCTGATTCAACAACTGTGGCGCTGGTCTCGAAAATAGCGGCGCTATTTGAGCATCAAGATATGCAATACGAATATCAAATGGTTTAAATGGATATACAATAATGTTGTCAGGACTGTAAGTAATTTTGTCATCACTTTTGAGTTTTAGTCGTACCTTGGCAGCATCAAATTCACCAGAAGATGTCATCCACTCGGGAATAGAGCTTGCGATGTGGTCGTCAGGCACGCCTTTATTTAAATACTTATCCAGTAGTTTAAGTCTCGTTTTCTGATCAGGAAAAACAATCAGCGAATTCCCCCTACGCTCAATTGGCCCATTGAATGGTGGCTTTTCACAGAGATCTATTATCTTCGGCCATTCGAGGTAGTGGGGTGCAACTTCTGAAGGTCGAAAACTCCAGCGATTCTCCTTTGTCGGAGTCGCAACCTGATACTGCTGGTCAAAGTCTTTAGTTTCAAGGCTATCGAGAAGTTCGCTCCGCTTACCCGTGCCCCAGAAGTGTCGGAACCTCACAACCGGCGATGTGCTGGCTTTTCGCTGCTTGTCTTTTTTTACGAATAGACTGATTGCCGTACCGACACGAATACCCTCTCGGTTCCATTCCGTAGAAAATACCGACGGGTCAGGCTTGCCTGCCGGAGTCAACTTGCCGGTCTCACGGCTGTCGCCATTCATGCAGTCGAGCCATAACGAATCAAATTCGACGAGAAACCGCGAACGCATCACCACAAACGATGGATCGCCGAGATAAGAAAAGTTTGAAATGAACGACACTACGCCCCGGCCGCCTTTTTCGGCAATGCGTTTCTCAGCGAGACGGAAAAAGCGAATATAGAGATCATCGAGATTGAATTTCTTGATGCTCCATTCGGAGATAAGTCCCTGTTTGTAGGGTTCGACCAAAGCGTTTTCTTCTTCCGGACTCACACCAGCGAAAGCGTTGTACGGCGGGTTGCCGAGAATGACAAGGATGGGCTTCTCCTGCTTTACTTTATCGGCAGCATCGCGCTCCTCCTGAAAGCCGGGGAATACAATCTGCTTAGGCTTCTCCTTGGGCGGCTCCCACCCGGTAAGGGCATTGGTGAGGTAAACACCGGATCGCTCGGGCGGATCGCCGACGTCGCTCAAAGGTGCACCGAGGGTTTCGAGTTCCAGCCCAAGCTGCAGGTGCGCTATTACAAACGGCGCAGGTAAAATCTCGAATCCAAAAATTCGCTCCTTTGCGGCCTTCTTGAGGTCGTGGGCGACGAGGGCATCGCCCCCTTTGTCGTGGAGCGTTGCCGCAATACGCCGCAGAACAGCACGCAGATATGCACCTGTACCGCAACAAGGGTCAAGGACAATAACATTGGGGTCAGCAAGGCCGTCAGCTAACTTGAGTTCGGAACGGAGCACGGAGTCCACGCGCTCAACCTGATAGCGGACGATTTCTTCTGGCGTATACCACACCCCGAGTTCCTTGCGCAGCTCTGGGTCGAAGGCATGCAAGAAGGGCTCATAGAAGTACTGCACCGCGTGGCCCTCGTCGAAGGAACTGAAGAACTCGGTGTGGTCCACTCGGTTGAGCGCAGCAGCGGCCCAATCGAGAACCTCGATCAGACCGAGTGCACCTAAGTGGGACGGATCGGCGACCTGCACAAACAGAGCGCGCAACATCGGCACACGCAGGAGCCAGTGTGCTAAGCGCCAGTCGAAAGGACCTGAGACATCATAAGGCGCGGACGGCTCACGAATCGTATCCGCAAAAGTCTTCTTTACATGCCAGCCATCATGACGACGCGTCCAGAGAACCCACGCCGAAAAGACGCCATAAAAGAGGGTCTGAACGAGGGTCGAGCGGAAGAAATGCTCGCCCTTCTCTCCCTCGAAATGCAGCCCGAGAGCGTCTTGGAGGGCCTGCCGCAGGTTCGCAAGGGCCGGGAGGTCCGCCTTCTCGATCCGCAGACGGGCGTCGTGGGCATAGGAGGCCAGAATCGCCGCCACGTCTTTGGGCTGCGCGAGCGGCGCATTATGAAGCAGAACGCGCCTGAGATATTCCAGCATGCGCTCCCCGCGCTCGGTAGCAGTCTTTCGCGGGTGGGCCGCCAACTGCCAGAACTCTTTTTCTGAATCTGCCAGTGAGAAAGACTCAAGAATTGAAGGTTGCCCGGACGGATCTTTGCCGACGAGTGCGAAAGACCGGAAATTGGTGACGAGCACCATCCCATACCGTTTCCAGTATCGTTCGACCTGCTCAGTCCCGGCCACCTGTCTCACATCCGTGTCAAGGGGCTTTGCCTCGATAATACCCCGCGAGGGGTTCTGCGCAAGAAATGGGTTATCACCACCTTCGACATCGCGCGCTTTGCGGCTGAACTGATCGGCTGTGAAAAGCCCGCCATCCGGCAGTCCTGCGCCCCGGTTTGCCAGATTGATGACGCACCTGACCTTGGGCTTCAGGCCTTTGCCTATATGGGTAAGGAGTTTCTCCAGCGCGGGATAAAACGACGTTTCCGGAGCATTGGCCCGTGTTGCACGGACCTCTGCTATCTCGGTCAGGTATTGTTCTATTACATTTGCGGTCATATTGTTTATCAGTCTCTTATCATCTCAGACTGTCTCCACCGCTGGCGAACAATATAAATGTCCAGCAGGCACAGCATCCCACGTCCTACCTTCAAGCAAGCGGCCGTTGTGTTTTTTGGCCCGTTTTTTCCCATCGGCCCCCCAGCCACCCCACTGCTTGAAAAAGAAGGCGACTTTCTGTTGCTCACACTGACGCTTTATGTTTACCACCCATTCCCGCCTCATCGGCCGGGCCTTCGGTCCTGATTCGCCACCGACGATAACCCAGTGAATCCCTTTCAGGTTTATCTCGCCTAAATCCTCCAGCAGAGGTTCAACAGAAACGAAGCGGACAACCGCTGGGACCTGACGAATCCAGTCGAGACGTGGAAGACCGTGTTTTTTGTCTTCAACCGTCACTCCCAACCAAGCGTTGCAAGGCGGCTGATAGTGTTTAAAAAAGTCTGCCATGCGTTCAGCTCTTTTTGTGAGCACCTGAAAAGTATGTTGCTCTGCCTGCCGAATCACATCAAAGACTCGGCTGGTGTAATCGACAGGGATACCCTCGTGAAACAGGTCACTCATAGAATTCACAAAGTAGACGGTCGGCTTGGTTTTATTCAGTGGCTCCTCAAGGCGATAAGGCAACAGGGTAAGCTTAAAGCCGTTCTCGTAGCCTTTCACTCTCATCGCCCTAAGCCTTCGAGCCATGACCTCTGCGTAACAGTGCGCGCAACCGGGAGATATCTTGCTGCATCCCACCGTCGGATTCCATGTCTGTTCGGTCCACTCTATCTTAGAAAGCCGCGCCATATCTCCTCAGAAAGCTACAGCAAATCAAGTTGGTCATCGCTGTACTTTCTTGCCTCCTTCCAAAATTTTTTGCCTAATTCATTGCGACTGAAGAAAGCAAGGTGATATAACGGGAGATTTTTCTCAGTTGATCTTACGTGCACCATATCGGCCAATCCCTCGTAAAAATAGCTTAACGTCTTCATTTGCCTACCGAAAAGATCGGCAAAGAAATAACCGAAATTCTCCCATTTCGTTTCTTCCAAACGCCACTTTATACTCAGCCCATAAGCCGACTTGAGGTGTAATAAGGCCGTCATCTTCTAAATTTGGGAGTTTCTCAAGCATTATGTTATCAGAAGACTCCATAAAAACATTACTTCTTCACCGTCACCCCTTTTCCTTCTCCAAAAACCTTAAGAACCTCAGGGAGAATACTATCAAGAAATTCAGCAGGACTTAAGATTTTAAAGGAGCGTTTCCCTTTCAGCTTGATGAAATCTTTTTTGTCACCTGTTACAAGAAAATCGACGTTGCCGATGATGGCTGAAGCTAAAACAGGGATGTCTTTGTCGGAAGTGAGACCGAAGAGCTTCTTTATCTCTCCCGGCGAAGGAAGAGGTATGACATCGAGGTTCAGCAGGGGAAGATATTCCCTGTATGCCGGAAGCACATCGGGCATTTTCTTCGTCAGGTTCCGCTCGATTTCGATGATGTTATATTCTCCTGTTGTACAGGCAAGCATGGGGAGGCCGAGGCATAAAAGGTCAAGAATGATGCGGGGCGCGCCTTTATCAGAGAAAAGACCTGAGATGATGACGTTCGAATCGAGGAAGACCTTAATGCCTTTTCTTGTCATACTTTTCCTTGTAAAGCGCTTCCCTTTCCTCTTCAAGCCCATCAAGCAACTCTTTTTCTGAAAGCCCCGATGCCTTCATGATCTTTCTGATCTGCCTCCGCGCCTCGTCGAGATCGAGTCTCTTCGGCGTGACGATGACCGAGTCTCCCACAGGGATGATAGAGACCACCTGTCCTTCTTCAAGGTGGCTTGATTCTCTTATCTTTTTCGGGATCGTCAGTTGGCCACGGGACTTTATCTCTGCTATGGCTGTTTTTGCGACACCCATCCCAGACCTCCTTCTCCTCTTATTCTGAAATTAGAATATCAGAATTCAGAAAAACTCGCAAGTTGATCGACTTACTTATATTTCCTCACCACCGCTGTCACGACACCGGCAATCTTCAGTTCTTTCTTCGGTTTGATCGCCTGATACTTAGGGTTTGCAGGGATGAGGGTCACGCTCTCTCCGCGCTTTCTCAAGTATTTCATCGTCCATGCTCCGTCGACCTCGGCGATGACGATATCCCCGCTCTTTGGTGTCTGGCCCTTATCAACCAGCACCATGTCGCCGGGAAGGATGCCAGCGCCGGACATCGAGTCTCCTGACACTTTAAGGAGAAACGTTGCCTGGCGATTCTGTATCAGGAGGTCGTCGAGGGACAGGGTGTCTGCCAGTTCCTCCTCAGCAGGGCTTGGAAAACCTGCTTCCACGGTACCCAACACTCTGATCGAACCTGCCATTGACCTTGGAATGAGCCTTCCCTTCTCGTCTCTCTCAAGAATGCCGAGGCCTTCGAGTCTGTTGATGAGTTTAAAGACCGCGTTCTTTGATTGCATGCCTGCCATCTGTCCGATTTCAGAAAAGCTCGGCATCCTCCCCTTCTCTCGATAGAAGCCGGATATATCCCTGATCCTTGCCTTGAGCCTGCTTTCCCGTGCGCCCGTTGCCTTCATGAGTTCATTATAGGTGAACGGTTGTTCACTGTCAAGGATAATGTTAAAGGACCCTCTTCCTGTGGAGCTTTCCTGGAATGAGGGGGGAATGCAGGATCGGGTCTTCTGGATCAATCCGCAAAATTATTTCTCATGGTTACCTGTTATCATTTTGGAGCCGGCCTCGATTATAATAGGTCAGTTGATGCAGCGGTTCGCAACGGCCTGATAGTCTTTCACGGAGCAAGCGCAAGAATGTCTAAGAATGCAATCATCGATATAGACAACACCTTATGGCAATTCTGCGACGCCTTATATGAAGAATTGAAAAAGGTTAACAGGCGCTTCCCGACCGTTGATGCCTGGACACACTGGGACCTCTGGCAAGGGTATTGCTCGGAGGAGGATTTCTTCAGGACCATTGATACCATACACTTCAATCAGGACAGCGACAGATATCGGCCTTACCCTGAAGCCAGGGGATTCCTCTCGGCGCTCAGGGAACATGGTTATCACATTACCATAGCAAGCCACAGGTCAGGAGATTTCAGGGAGCAAACGGAGAGATGGCTTGAGAAACACGGCCTTGTCTATGACGTGCTGCACCTCTCCCACCATAAGACCAGGTTGTTCACCATGCCCATTGATGTTGTGGTCGATGACTTTCCCCTGGTCTTGGAAAGGGCCGTCGAAACCGGGGCATTGGGTGTTGGCCTGTTGTTTCCATGGAACAGGGAATATGCGAACAACGAGATCATGCTTTTCAAAGATCTTCATGAGGTCTTGGCTTATATACTGAAGAACCAAGCTCGAAGGATATGAAGAATTTGTCGCTATGGGTTATAAACTCCTGGCGGATACGGTTCTTTTTGTTCATCTTTTATGGATACTCTTTCTCATCTTTGGCGTCTTTTGGGGGATGAAAAATAAGAAGGTAAAGCGTATTCATATTACGGGGTTGACCTTTGCCCTCATTATTCAGGCATTCAACTGGTATTGTCCTTTAACCTATCTCGAGACCTGGCTGAGATCAAAACACGACCCGACCCTGTCGTATACCGGTTCATTCATATCCCACTATGCGGAGAAGATTGTCTATATCGAACTTCCTCCCTCCCTGATTTTCGGCATGACCACGCTCCTGGCCGGCATTACTTCGTGGCTGTACGTGAGAAGGAAGCGACAGATATGACCTTTCATCCTTACCTGACTGGGCATAGGCTCAGGATAACGGTCTCTGCCTCTTTCCCTTTTTTTTCTTGACGTCCTCGAAAATCCTCACCTTTCCGAACTCTCCGTCAAACCCCGGCGCGATATGGACATCACCTGAACGCATTCGGGAGATGGCTTCGGCGATTCGGGAAGAGCCTGCCTTCTCGATCTCCCGGACGGAGCACTCCAACAATATCCTGAATTCATTTCCGAGCCTTTCGAGCAGCGAAAAATAGTCCTTCTCAACAGCTTTGCTGTTCACGCCGACCTTCAGCGTTTCTCCTATAATCTCGGGGAGAGGTATTACGGAAGAGAACCCGGGCGCCCCCTCCGGCCTGAAACCCTCCTCTCTGTCTGCAAGTTTCTCGACCCTGTGCATCACGCCGATCGTAACCTTCTTCCCGCAGACGGGACAGAGGTAGCGATGTTTCATCGTCTCTTCGGGCGTGAGGCTTACGCCACAGCTCCGGTGACCGTCATAATGATACTTCCCCTCCTCAGGGAAAAATTCTATGGTGCCGAGGAAGCCCTTTCTTGTCCTGAGCGCTTCTCTGATCGCAGGGTACGAGGGCTCTGTGTCGAAGATGCTTGCCTCCCGTCCTATTTTGGCCGGTGAATGGGCGTCGGAATTTGATAGGAGGGTTACCCTGTCGAGTGCGGAAAGCCGCCGGTTCATGGCAGGATCAGAGGACAGCCCCGTCTCAATGGCGAGGATAGAGGGGGTCAAGTCTTCAAAGCACTCCTCGAGGGTGTCGAAGCCGGATGCAGCGCCAAAGACCGAGAAATGAGGGGTCCAGGCATGGGCAGGGATGAGCATCCCATCGGGAGATACATCGCTGACGATTTTCAGGAGCTCTTTCGCGTCGAGCCCGAGAATGGGCCTCCCGTCTGACGTGAGGTTTCCTATCCCCGAGAGGATTCTGTTGATTTTCTGCGCATCACCAAATCCGGGAACGAGAATGATCGAATGTACCTTCCGGGTCCTTCCCCTTTTGCTGTAGACACAGCTGATCTCAGCAGAGAGGAGGAAGAAGACGTCTGCCCTGCATGACTCGGGAACATCACGGGACAAAAACTTCTTCTTTAGCCGGAAGAGACCCTGCCCTGCCGGCTCGACTTTTTCCTGGAGTTCGTCGAGCCATTGGGGATGAGTAAAGTCTCCTGTTCCGATTACCGAGATCCCCTTGAATTGCGCCCATTTCCAGAGGGCTTCGGGGGACATGTCCCTGCTCGTTGCCCTCGAATATCGTGAATGGATATGGAGATCCGCAATAAAGCGCATTCATGACCTCAGAGCCCGGTCTCTTCATCCATGAATCCCATCGTCTCCGGTGATCTTCCATATGAGTTCGAGATTGCAGATAATGACCACCGGTTCCCCAGAACTGTCCTTCATGATCTCCCCCTGAGGGTCTATGGCCAAGAGGAGATCGTTGGTTCGCAATGAAGAACCGTCAAAGCCGCACTCCCCCAGTTTCTTTTTTACGATCTCGAGAAACATCGCAGAGCGCGACTCATCGATGAGCCCTCTGTCGAGGGCCTTTGAGAGATCCACAGGGGTGTATAAGGCGTTACGGTGTTCGGCAACCCACTGATCAGGCCCGTTGTAATAGCCCCGGATGGTAATGTAATTATGGTTTTCCTGGAGGACGGGATTGCCTTCCGGGTCCAGAAGGTCTCTGTGAGATTCGTATTTCCTCATGTCCGTAGACGCCTCCACCTTCGTGCTCCCCGTCATGTAGATCGCGCGCACATAGACCGTCGGAATGCCGAGGCGGTTCAGGGTATGGGCAATGGCAAATTCCTCAAAGGGACTGTTTATTCCGTATTGACGGACCTTGGGATCCCGGGAACCCTCTTCTTCTCCCATGGGCATTTCGCCGACCCTTGACGTTTCCCAGACGAGGTGGATGTTGTCCTTTGTTATGGTATAGAAGACTTCCTTGGATTCGGACAACCTGAGGGAAGGGGTCTTCCTCCACCGCTCAGGGAGGAAATAATCGAAGAGGTGAGGGTTCCTTCCCACCACCCATAGGCGGCCGCCGGTGCTCTCTGCATGTCCGTAAAGATAGGGCACGCCAAGAATCTCCGTATGAGAGAGATGGGCAGGGAGCGGGGCGGGGTCAAAACGATGTCTCAGATCATCGAGGTAGGAATATCTTCGCGAATTCTTCACTTCATCTTCATGCTCAGGGGTCCGCAGGAGCAGTTCGTAATCGATCAAAGAATAGTTACCGTCATGGATCAGCCCGTACACGAGATCGACCTGCTTCTTGTAAGCATGGATATCTTGTCCTCGCCCGATTTCCTCAATCCCTTTCGTGTCTTCCTCGCTCAGGATAATATGCTCGGGCTTCATATCAGCCATAAGGTATCCCTTCCTCTTAAGATCGCCGAGGGCCTTATAATTGATCCTGGTGAGATGACTGACAAGTTCATCATGGTTGATATCGATATGCTCGAATACTTCTCTCAGATTGTGGCCCCTGATCCATTCATAGATGAGCTTGTATTGTTTCAGGATATCAAGATGGATTCCGGGGTGCTTTGCCTTGATACGGTTGATCCTGATTCGTGATCTCCCGCTCTGCCAGACCTGCATGGTCTCAGGAGGCACATAGATTGCCATCGGCAGCTGGGTGTTCACCTTCGCCTCTCTCGGTCTGTAGAGGTTGTCCAGAAGTTCCATGACCAGGGAAAACTCTTCCCAGGGGCTGTTGAACTCTGCATCACAGATTTCCTCCAGGATATGGGTATCGATGGGAACGTCTTCACCCACCCGGCAGTTCTTCACGACCAGATCAAGGCTCCTGCCGTCTATCTCTCTTGTGGGAACCTTGTAGACAGAGCTCGTACCGAGAAGCCGTATCTTGTGAGTATTGAACCAGCTCTTTTCGTACCAGTTCTCTATCTCGAGATGCCTGTGGTTCGCCTCTGCAAAGGGGGTAAGATAGAGGTCTCCGCCGTCACTCGTCTTTGTATGGACGTAGACGACCCCCAAAACATTGACGAGGGTCTTCCTTGCTGTCACCTTTTCCATGAGGTCAGTTTATGAGTAATCCCCTGGCAAGGGGTTATGCAAGACGGTCCTTGAACCTCTTGAGCTCGCTCTTCAGCTCTTCCGGCAGGCGGCTCCCGAAGGTAGCAAAATGGGCCTCGATATCAGGCACCTCTGCTTTCCACTCTATAGAACGAACACTCATTAACTCTTTCAGGTCCTCTGATGCTATGGCGAGTCCCGAAAGGTCGAGATCTCCTTTCCGGGGCAGCAAGCCGATGGGTGACTCTTGTGCACCGACCCTGCCGTCAACGCGTTCGCACATCCATTTGAGTACCCTGCTGTTGTCGCTGAAGCCCGGCCACAAAAACTTCCCGTCCTGATTTTTCCTGAACCAGTTCACGTAGAATACCCTCGGCGCCTTGGTGCCAAGCCTCTCGCCCATGGTGAGCCAGTGCCGGAAGTAGTCACCCATGTTGTAGCCGCAGAAGGGCTTCATGGCAAAGGGGTCCCTCCTCAGGTTGCCGACGGCGCCGATGTTGGCAGAGGTCGTCTCCGAGGCAGCCGTTGCACCGAGGAAAACTCCATGCTCCCAGGAGAAGGCCTCATAGACAAGGGGCACAACACTGCCGCGCCTTCCGCCGAAGATAAAGATGTCGATGGGAACGCCCTCAGGGCTTTCCCAGTCTTTGCAGATGACGGGACACTGCGACGCGGGCGCAGTGAAGCGGGCGTTCGGATGGGCAGCGTCCGCGTTGCTTTCAGGAGTCCATTCGCGGCCCTTCCAGTCGACGAGGTGTGATGGGATTTCATCGGTCATGCCCTCCCACCAGACGTCTCCATCATCGGTCAGGGCACAGTTCGTGAAGATCACATTTTCCCTGAGGGTATCCATGGCCATAGGATTCGTGTCGTAGGACGTGCCGGGGGCCACTCCGAAGAAGCCGCGCTCAGGATTGATGGCATGGAGGCGTCCGTCTGCGCCGATCTTCATCCATGCGATATCGTCACCGATGAATTCGCATTTCCAGCCCTTAATCGAAGGCTGCATCATGGCGAGGTTGGTCTTGCCGCATGCGGAAGGGAAGGCAGCGGCGATGTGATACTGTTTCCCTTCAGGGTTCGTCAGACGGAGTATGAGCATATGCTCTGCCATCCATCCTTCCCGCCTGGCCATGGCAGAGGCGATACGGAGGGCCAGGCACTTCTTGCCAAGGAGGGCATTCCCGCCGTAACCTGAGCCGTATGACCAGATGAGGTTTTCCTCGGGGAAATGGCTGATGTATTTCTCTTCTATCGGTGCGCAGGGCCATTGCACGTCCTTCTGTCCAGGCGCCAAAGGAGCTCCGATCGAATGGAGGCAGGGGATAAAATCCTCACCTCCGTCGAGGAGTTCCATGACCCGGGAACCGACGCGGGTCATGATATGCATGTTGCAGACCACATAGGGACTATCAGAGATCTCGACCCCGATCTTTGAGATGGGAGAACCGATGGGCCCCATGGAAAAAGGGATGACATACATGGTACGGCCTCTCATGCAACCCTTGTAGTGACCCTTCATGGTCTCTTTCAGTTCTGCGGGATCGATCCAGTTGTTTGTCGGGCCCGCTTCATCCTTCGATGATGTAGAGATGAAGGTGCGGTCCTCGACACGGGCCACGTCGCTCGGATCAGAGCGGAAGAGATAGCTGTTGGGCCGCTTCCTGAGCGTGATGGCACTGCCCATGGCCTTCAACTTCTCCATCATGAGGTTATACTCTTCCCTGGTACCGTCGCAGACATAGATATTGTCAGACCGGCACATATCCGCCACCTCTTTGATCCAGGCACTGAGCTTCTTATTCTTTACCGTGATACTCATTCACACTTCCTCCAGAACAAGATATTGCTATCATGACGGGTGCGCTTCGGGAAAAAGAAAAAATCTTGAGACAAGACAAGAGGCCAACCACCTTTCTTATTATACGTAGCCGGCCCGCAAAAAATCCATATCAGCACTGCCCGACGTCCTGAACTTTGCAGGGCGAGAAAAAGTCCTTTTCAGTAAGCACCATCGCCCAAAAGGCGCCTCTGCGACCATCTTCTGGCGCAGCAAGTCTTCTTAAGAGAGACCCATGGCTTCACGGACAAGGCTCATCGTCTCCTCCGTGGCCTTCCTCGCCTTTTCGGTTCCCTTTCTGACGATCTCGGTCACTGTATCGGGATTCTTGATGAGTTCCTCTCTCCGCTTCCATATCGGCTCCATGATACGGGATACATTCTTTATGAGGATCTTCTTGCAGTCGATGCAGCCGATGCCCGCTGTCCTGCATCCCTGGGCGACGTATTCCTGTTCCTCCTTTGAAGAGAAGATCTTATGGAGCTGATAGACAGGAGAAAGTTCAGGGTCTCCAATGTCCGTCCTTCTCTTGCGGGCAGGGTCCGTCATCATGGTCCTCAGTTTCTGCTCAACCACGTCAGGGGTATCAGAGAGATAGATTGCATTATCATAGCTCTTGGACATCTTCCTCCCGTCAACACCGGGAACCTTGGGGAACTCCGTCAGCAGGGCTTCAGGTTCGGGGAAGACCTCCCGATAAAGGTTGTTAAACCTCCGTGCGATCTCCCGGGATATCTCAAGATGAGGGACCTGGTCGACTCCGACGGGAACGTACTTTGCCCGATAGATGATAATATCAGCTGTCTGGAGGAGGGGATACCCGAGAAAGCCATAGGTAGAAAGGTCGCGCTCCTTAAGCTCCTGGATCTTTTCCTTATAAGTCGGCACACGCTCAAGCCATCCCAACGGGGTGATCATAGAAAGGAGAAGGTGCAGTTCCGCATGCTCGGAGAGTTTCGACTGGATGAATATGGTGCATTTCTCGGGGTCCAGTCCTGCGGCAAGAAAATTCAGAAGGAGGTCCCGGGTCGATTCCCGTATCCCCTGAGGATGGGCATACCCCGTGGTAAGGGCATGCCAGTCTGCAACAAAATAGTAACAATCATACTGTTCCTGGAGCCTGACCCAGTTCTGGAGTGCTCCGACGAGATTCCCGAGGTGGAGCTTTCCGCTCGCCTGCATTCCGCTCAGCACCCGGTCCTTCACAACAGGCCCCCAAAGGGTATGAGGAATATGTTAAGGATAACCTGGATAAGCAGCCGGAGCGGTACAATAATGTACTGAGCGATTCCGGTTATCCAGAGAAGAATCACGATCACGATTCCGTAAGGTTCAAGCCTGCTGAACTGATAGGCCTGCCGGGCAGGGAGAAGGCTTACCGCGATCCTTCCGCCGTCAAGGGGGGGAATGGGAATGAGATTAAAGGCTGCGATGAAGATATTGAAGACTATGCTGTACTGCAGCATCCTCTGAAGGGGATTGATAACTCTTTCGACAAGCTCAGGCGCCGACTGGGGAGAAAGCTTAAAGATCAATGCAAGCAGCAGTATGCTGACGAAGGCTATGAAGACATTTGTGGCAGGACCGGCTGCAGAGACAAGAGCGGAATCCCTCCTCGGATGCCCGAGGTTGTTAAAGTTTACCGGCACGGGTTTAGCCGAACCGAACATAAATGTCCCGTTTGAGAGGATAAAGAGCATGACCGGAATGATGACGGTGCCGAAGAGATCTATATGGGCTAAGGGGTTAAGCGTGAGCCGGCCCAGCATCTTTGCCGTAGGATCACCTAACTTATACGCGGCGAAACCGTGGGCAACCTCATGAAAGGTTATTGCCACCAAAATCGGCAAGGCGGCCAGGAGCAGATGGCTTATCAAGCTCGTAAGATCCAAAGGAGTTCTCCTTTAAGGGCTATTATTATGTCAGATTGAACGAGAAAAGGTAAAGTGAATGCGGCCTTGGGTAGGGGTGTTTCAAATTTGACGATTATCGTATATAATTATCGCAAGCCATGTCTGTTCTCATCGTAATACCTGCCCGCTACGACTCAACCCGATTCCCGGGAAAACCTCTTGCCCCCCTGAAAGGAAAACCCCTTATTCAGCATGTCTACGAAAACTCACTGGGGGCGGTCCTTGCCGGCGAGGTGGTCGTTGCTACAGACAGTGAAACCATTTTCGAAAGGGTACTCTCCTTTGGCGGGAAGAGTGTCATGACATCCTCTGACCATACGTCCGGGACAGACAGGGTCGCAGAAGTCGCACGATCGATGGACTATGATATAATTGTGAATGTTCAGGGCGACGAACCTCTCATACGGCCCCAGATGATCGATGATGTGATCAGCCTCCTTTCCGACAGCCGTGCCGACATCGGAACACTTGTAAAGAGCATAGAAGAACCCGAAGAGATCATGGATCCCAATGTTGTGAAAGCGGTCTTCGGCGAGAACGGTTTTGCACTGTACTTCTCCAGGGCGCCGATCCCTTATCACAGAGATAGCGGGGCAAGACATGAGCTGATGCCGGGACAGGGATTCATGGAGGCGGGGAGCAGCCGTATGAACGTCCGCCCTTCCCAAAACCCCCTGCCCGCCCGGTCACGGTTTTACAAGCATATCGGCATTTACAGCTACAAGAGAGAGGCGCTCCTCAGACTCACGGAGATGAAACCGACAGCCCTCGAGAAGATAGAAAAACTGGAACAGCTCCGTGCGCTCGAACATGGCTTCGCGATAAAGGTGAAAGAGACAGCGTTCGAAATAATCGGGGTCGACACCCCGCAGGACCTAGAAAGGGCGGAAACATGGCTAAGTTTATCTTCATAACCGGTGGAGTTGTATCGTCCCTTGGAAAAGGTATCGCTGCTTCTGCAATGGGGGCCCTCCTCGAGACCAGAGGGCTCAGGGTCACGATCCAGAAACTCGACCCCTATATCAACGTTGACCCCGGAACATTAAGTCCCTTCCAGCATGGCGAGGTGTTCGTGACGGACGACGGTGCAGAGACCGATCTTGATCTCGGTCATTATGAACGGTTCACGCATATGAGGACCTCCCAGGCGAACAATTATACGACGGGAAAGATCTATTACAATGTCATTACTAAAGAGCGGCGCGGCGACTATCTCGGCGACACCGTTCAGGTGGTGCCTCACATTACCGACGAGATTAAACGGTCAATAAAGTCGGTCAGCAATAATAACGATGTAGTGATCGTCGAGATCGGCGGCACGATCGGTGATATCGAGAGTCTGCCTTTCCTCGAAGCGATACGTCAGATGCGGTACGACGTCGGCAGGGAGAATGTCCTCTATATTCATCTCACCCTCGTCCCATACATAAAATCGGCAGGAGAGCTCAAGACAAAACCGACCCAGCACAGCGTTAAGGAATTGCGGGCCATCGGTATCCAGCCCGATATCCTCCTCTGCAGGACTGACCTTCCTCTCCCGCCTGAAGCGAAGCGAAAGATAGCTCTCCACTGTAACCTCGATGTCGACGCAGTTATCGCCGCGCGGGACGTCGAGACGATCTACGAGGTTCCTCTGGCATTTAACGAAGAGGGCCTCGATCAGCTCCTCGTCAGGAAGCTGAACCTGGCCTGCCGGGAGACCAACCTTACCCCGTGGAGAGACATCGTAAGAAAGATCAAGGAACCGAAGGAAGAGGTGACCATCGCCATCGTCGGAAAATACGTGGGGCTCAAGGACTCTTACAAGAGCCTCACCGAGGCCCTCATCCACGGCGGGATAGCCAACGACGCAAGGGTCGACCTCCAGTGGGTCGATTCTGAAGAGATCGAAGTGCACGGCCCGGAGAAATTCCTCTCTGAAGTTGATGGGATACTCGTGCCAGGCGGTTTTGGGTACCGGGGCATTGAGGGAAAGATCGACGCAGTGCGTTACGCAAGGGAAAAGAAGATACCCTATTTCGGCATATGTCTCGGCATGCAGTGTGCCGTCATAGAGTTCGCGAGGAATGTCTGCGGCCTTTCAGCAAACAGCAGCGAGTTTGACCTGAATGCGAAAGACCCCGTCATATACCTCATGGAGAAATGGTATGACTTCAGGAAGGGAACGACGGAGGAGAGGTCTCAGTCCTCTGAGAAAGGCGGTACGATGAGGCTCGGTGCGTACCCTTGTATCATCCAGCCGGACACGCAGGCCTTCAGGGCATATCAGACGAAGGAGATATCAGAGCGCCACCGGCACCGCTACGAGTTCAATAATGCATATAAAGGCATCTTGACGAGACTGGGAATGAAGATAAGCGGGACGAGTCCTGACGGAGAACTAGTCGAGATCACCGAGATAGAGAACCATCCATGGTTTCTTGGATGCCAGTTCCATCCCGAATTCAAATCAAGGCCGACTGAACCCCATCCCCTCTTCAAGGCGTTCATCGGGGCAGCCATTAAAGAAAAGAGGGCCCTTTTCCCCGAGGTTACGGAAGAGAAGACGTAAGCTCCGAGAGCCGTGCGGAAGGTTACCATCCATAATGTGTCTGTCGGCGATGACCTGCCGCTCATTATCGCGGGTCCCTGTGTGATCGAAAGCGAGGAGACCACCCTTTCGACAGCGCGGAGACTGAAGGATGTCTGCAACAGGATCGGGCTTCCCCTGGTATTCAAGAGCTCTTACGACAAGGCAAACCGCACCTCTCTCTCCGCTTACAGGGGACCGGGAATCGACAAGGGCCTGCGCGTCCTCTCTGACGTAAGGACAAAGACCGGCGTTCCCATAATCTCCGATGTTCACTCTGTGGACGAAGTTTGGGTCGCTTCGCAGGTACTGGACGCGCTGCAGATACCGGCCTTTCTCTGCAGACAGACCGATCTCGTCCTTGCTGCGTCAAATACGGGCAAGCCGGTGAACATAAAGAAAGGTCAGTTCCTCGCACCCTGGGATGTGAAAAACATTATCGATAAGTTCACGTCAACGGGGAATCACAATCTCTTCATCACGGAGAGGGGTACGTCCTTCGGATACAACAATCTCGTCGTGGATTTCAGGGGTTTTCCAGTCATGCGTTCTTTCGGTTATCCCCTGATATTCGATGTCACCCACAGCCTTCAGCTGCCAGGTGGACAGGGGAGTTGCTCAGGAGGCCAGAAGGAGTTTGCAGAGCCCCTCGCGAGGGCGTCTGTTGCTGTCGGCGTTGACGGGCTCTTCCTCGAGGTCCATCCCGAGCCTGAAAAGGCGCTCTGTGACGGGCCTAACATGGTGAGACT
>DASRZP010000116.1 GCA_035686305.1 Thermodesulfovibrionales bacterium
GTCCTCAGCTTCCTCATCCTTTTCGCCGGCTTGCCGGTGAGGATATGACTCTTGTTTGCCCTGCTCCGCTTAATTTTTCCCGTCCCGGTGATTTTGAATCTCTTTGCGGCTCCTCTATGAGTCTTCAATTTCGGCATCTCAATCCTCCTGTATAATAATGTACCTTGCGGAATGGTCATCGAATATTTACGGATCGTCAATGAAGATCAGTCAGTCACAACTACTTGCTGCTCGGCGCTACTACCATGGTGATGTTCTTACCTTCCAGCTTTGGTGTCTGCTCTACAGCAAATTTCCCCGTGAGAAGCTGTGTCAACCGGTCAAAGACCTTCATCCCGAGGTCTGGTCGAATGATCTCCCTCCCTCTGAAGAACATCGTGACCTTCGCCTTATTGCCGTCATCGAGGAAGCGTCTTATATTCCTTGCCTTTAGTTCGAGGTCATGGTCATCGATCTGCGGCCTCAACTTGACCTCCTTTACCTCGATCTTCTTGCCCGATGCATGTTTCTTTCCTAACTGGTATTTGTACTTGCCGAAGTCCATGATCTTGCAGACAGGCGGGACAGAGTTCGGCGCAACCTCGACAAGGTCGAGTTCCCGTTCCTCCGCAAGTCTCAGGGCTTCCCTTGTCGGAATAATGCCAGTCTGTTTCCCGTCGGCATCAATAAGCCGCACCGTTTTCGCATGAATTCTTTCGTTTACCCGTATGTCTTTTCCGATATCCTTTCCTATGATATCACCTCCTGAGTTTAATATCCTCGCACACAAGTTCCAAAAAACACTGTTCCGACAAGGGCGCAAGGGTTTCCCCGTTCCGCCTCCTGACGGACAGCTTCTCCTCTGAAGCTTCTTTGTCGCCTATTATAACCAAATAGGGGATCTTTCTGATAGTGGCGCCCCTGATCTTATGACCGATCTTTTCGTTCTCACTGTTTACCTCAGTCCGTATACCTTCAGCATTCAGTCTGTTCGCAACGCTCAAGGCATAATCTGCGTGTCGCTCTGCGATCGTCAACAGGGCAACCTGAACCGGCGAGAGCCAGACCGGGAAAAGGCCCGCATAATGCTCTATGAGGATACCGAAAAATCGTTCGAGGGATCCCATGAGCGCCCTGTGTATCATAATCGGTCTGTGCTCCCTGCCGTCACTGCCCCGGTACGTGACGTCAAATCTCTCAGGGTTGTTGAAATCCATCTGGATGGTGCTGCACTGCCAAGATCTGCTCAGAGAGTCCTTGATCTTGATGTCGATCTTCGGTCCGTAAAATGCGCCTCCGCCTTCATCCACCTCATAGGAGAGCCCCTTCTCTTCCAGTGCGTGCTTCAGGGCGTTTATCGACCGCTCCCAGATCTCATCGGTGCCGACGTATTTTTCCGGCCTTGTGGAAAGATAGATGTCATAGGCATCGAAACCGAAGGTGGAGAGAATGAAGAGCGTAAAATCGAGGGTCTTGGCGACTTCTTCCTCCATCTGGTCTTCACGGGCGAAGATGTGGGCATCGTCCTGGGTGAAGCCCCTCACGCGCATGAGCCCGTGGAGAACACCAGAGCGTTCGAAGCGGTAGACCGTCCCCAGTTCGGCGTAACCTATGGGCAAGTCCCGGTAACTTCTGAGATGGCTCTTGTAAACGGCGATATGAAAGGGACAGTTCATGGGCTTGATCTCGTATTCGACGTTCTCAACTTCCATGGGAGCGTACATATTCTCACGGTAAAAATCCCAATGGCCGCTCTTCTTCCAGAGATCGACCTTTGCCATATGAGGCGTATAGAGCAGTTTATACCCAGACTTCAGGTGCTCTTCCCGCCAGAAGTCCTCTATGGCCTTTCTGATGATTGCACCGTTGGGATGCCAGAGTATCAAGCCGGCTCCGATGTCATCGGTTATGCTGAAGAGATCGAGTTCCTTCCCGAGTTTCCTGTGGTCTCTCTTCTTTACCTCTTCGAGGAAGGTTAAGTACTCTTTGAGGTCCTTCTCCTTCGAAAAGGCGGTGCCGTAAATGCGCTGGAGCATCTTATTTTTCTCATCACCCCTCCAGTAGGCCCCTGCGATGCTGACGAGCTTGAAGGCTTTGATGAACCCCGTTGAAGGGACGTGAGGGCCGCGGCATAAATCAACGAAACCGTTTTCTTCATAGAGCGAGACCTCATCATCTGCTATTTCATTGAGGAGCTCAACCTTGTATACCTCCCCTGTCTTCCCGAAGAGTTCGATAGCGTCCTCCCGCTTGATGACCTTTCTCCGAAAGGGAATATTGCTCCGGATGATCTCTGCCATCTTCTCTTCAATCCTCGTAAGGTCTTCCGGGGTTAAGGGTCTCTCTATATCGAAGTCGTAATAGAACCCTTCCTCTGTTGAGGGGCCGATCGCGAGCCTGGCCGCGGGGAAAAGCTCTTTCACCGCATGAGCCATAACATGTGAAGCGCTGTGACGGTAGATATCCAGCCCCTCCTTTGAGTCGGGGAGGACCGGCTCCACAACCGAGTCATTTCCGAGATCCTTCAAAGAAGAGATATCCGTCAGATTGCCCTGGACTTTCAGTGCTATGGCGCCCGCCTTTTTCAGTCTCGACTCTGCTTCCGCAAGCCCTGCCGAAACCTCGCTCCCGTCTGCATACCGTATCTTAATGTCTCCACCTCCTCGAAAATCGAGCACTATATTACCTGATTTTATTTTTGTATTTCAATATTTTTTCGGGTTTGTGGTCTGAAGGAGACATTGACAAAAGGAGGATCACTCCCTATAATTAAAAAATCAGAATTTCCAGGAGGTTGTCATGGCTGAAGGCATTCTTGATGTAACAGGCACGAGCTGGGATAAAGAGATTGTTCAGAATCAGGGTTTGACCATGGTCGATTTCTGGGCAGTGTGGTGCGGGCCCTGCCGGATGATAGCGCCCACCGTCGAGGAACTCGCAAAGGAATATGCAGGAAGACTCAAGGTGGCAAAACTGAACACCGATGAGAACCCGGACATCGCGAGTCGTTACAAGATCATGGGTATCCCGACCATCATCTTCTTTAAGGACGGCGAGAAAGTCGACCAGGTTGTCGGCGCGGTACCCAAACCGCAGCTCAAGGCAAAAATCGACTCCCTCCTTGCCCCCTGAGACCTATCCGGACTCTTCTGTTCCTCGGGATCCTGAAAGGCAGGCCATGAGAAGATTTCCCTCAAGAGCATCTTCAGCAGTCATCTGTCTGCTGGCGCTGGCTCTTTTTGTATTGTCCTGCACGCGAGAAAAAGAGAGGGTCCTGGAAGAAGGCAAGGCGCCAGGCTTCACCCTCACTGATCTTCAGGGGACGAAGGTCAGCCTCTCCGGCTTCAGGGGGAAGGTTGTCCTCCTTGAGTTCTGGGCAACGTGGTGTCCTCCTTGCAGGGAATCGATACCGGAGCTGAACAGGCTCTATGACAAATACCGGGACAAGGGCTTAACCGTTATCGGCATATCCATGGATAAAGGTGGGGACGTCTCTTCCACCGTCGGGTCTTTTATGAAGGAGCAGGGCGTCGTCTATCCGGTATTGATTGATGATGGGAAGGTGAGCGCCCTCTATGGCGTGACGAGTATCCCCGCCATGTTCATCGTAGACAAAGAGGGGAAGATGGTGAAGAAGTTTGTCGGGTTCATTCCGGGACTCGCTGAAAACCTCTCCCGGGAGATCGAGGCACTCCTGTAATGCTTGAAGCGCTGAGCGAGAAGCTCGAATCGATATTCAAGAGATTGAGAAGCAGAGGTATCCTCAAGGAAGAGGATATCGATGCAGCCATGAAGGAGGTGCGTCTCGCGCTCCTCGAGGCGGATGTCAATTTCAGGGTGGTAAAGGATTTTATTGAGAACGTGAAGACGAAGGCTGTGGGAAAGGAAGTCCTCGAGAGTCTTACCCCAGGTCAGCAGGTTGTCAAGATTGTCCATAGTGAACTCTGTGGGCTTTTGGGGGGGAGCGGCAGCAAGATACACCTCTCTCCCAATCCCCCTACCATTATCATGATGGTCGGTCTCCATGGTTCAGGAAAGACCACGACCTCTGCAAAACTGGCCAGACTCTTCAAGCGGGAGGGAAGGAGGCCGATGCTTGTAGCCGCTGACCTTCAGCGTCCTGCTGCGATTGACCAGCTCATAACCCTCGGCAGGCAGATCGATGTGCCGGTCTTTTCTTCGAAAGATACCAAGGACCCTGTGAAGCTCTCTGCCGAGGCTCTGAAGAAAGCCAGACTCGATGCTCATGACGTGATGATCCTCGATACGGCGGGCAGGCTCCATATCGATGAGAGCCTTATGAAGGAATTGGGTGAGATAAAGACCGAGGTTGTTCCGAAGGAGATACTCTTTGTGGCGGATGCCATGACCGGCCAGGATGCTGTGAATATCGCGAAGAACTTTAACGACCAGATCGGCATTGATGGAATCGTCCTCACGAAAATGGACGGAGATGCGCGAGGGGGCGCTGCGCTCTCGATCAGGTCGATCACCGGGAAGCCGATCAAGTTTGTCGGCGTGGGCGAGAAGATCGATATGCTTGAGCCCTTCCATCCTGACAGACTGGCTTCAAGGATCCTCGGGATGGGCGATGTCCTTACGCTCATCGAGCAGGCCCAGCAGGCATTTGACGTGAAGGAGGCCGAGAAACTTCAGGAGAAGATCCTCGGAGAATCCTTCACCTTTGAAGACCTGAGGGACCAATTGAAGAAGGTGCGGAGTATGGGACCCATAGAGAACATCCTGAACATGATCCCAGGGCTCGGGGGTAGGATGAAGAACGTCTCCGTTGATGAGAGAGAGTTTGTCAAGACAGAGGCGATCATTAATTCCATGACAAGGGAAGAAAGAAAGAACCATAACCTCATCAATGGGAACAGGAGGCGAAGGATAGCCTCCGGGAGCGGGACGACGGTCACCGACGTTAACCGAGTTATTAAACAATATGTCGAAATGAAGAAGATGCTGAAGATGTTTAAAGGCAAGAAGGGTCTCCGCGTGCCAAAGGGCTTTCCTTTTTAGCACCTTCACTCCTTGTTGCTGAAGGCAGAAGGTCTCGGGGTTTACTTTCATCGGGAAATATATTACAATTCAGATCACAGCATGAAGGAGGTGAATCGTTGGTCAAGATCAGATTAACAAGATTGGGAGCGCATAAGAAACCTTTTTACCGCGTCATTGTATCGGACTCCAGAGCGAGAAGAGACGGACCTTTTATAGAGATTCTCGGGACCTACGATCCCCAGAAGGGTGTATCGGAGACGAAGATCGACTTGGATAGGGCAAAGCACTGGTTAGACCGGGGAGCACAGCCTACTGACGTCGCGAAGAAGCTTTTGCAGAGGGCGGGTCTTTAGGAGGCTCACAACTCGTACGGAGGTGGACGGAGATGAAAGAATTAGTCGAAGCAATGGCTAAAGCTCTGGTTGACAGGCCTGAAGAGGTTGCCGTTAAGGAAGTGGACGGTGAAAAGACGACGGTCTTCGAACTCAGGGTGGCTCCGAGTGATCTCGGGAAAGTTATCGGCAAACAGGGTAAGACCGCACGATCCATGAGGACCATCCTCGGAGCAGCTGGCACGAAGATAGGGAAACGCTGTGTGCTCGAGATCCTCGAATAAGAACCATAAAGAAACGACGTTTGGAGTGCCAGGGCATATCTCCTGAACTCCAGACTATTTCTCTCTTCCTCAATCCACGACGTACGTCCGAGATGAGTCCTTCCTGTTCTTCGCAGAAACATCCTTGTCCGCCTTGACGGAACGGTGACAAGGCAATATACTCATGGAGCTATGGAATGGAAATGAAAGAGGCAGAGAAGCTCTTTCGGAAAGGGTTGGATGCTCTTGCTCAGGGCGACACCGTCTCGGCCCTTGCCGCCTTCGAGAAGACGACCAGGATTGACGACAATCCTGTCTATGCTTCCTATCTCGCCTTCTGTGTAGCGAAAGAGCGGGGACAGTTCCAGCTTGCTGTAACCATCTGTGAGAAATCGATAGCGCGGGAGCCCAAGAACGCCGTACACTATCTCAATCTCGGTAAGATCTATCTCCTTGGGAATAAAAAGGCTGACGCGATAAGGACATTCAGAGATGGCTTGCAGTATGGCGAGAACCAGGAGATCATTGATGAACTGGCAAGGCACGGGACACGAAAGCCTCCGGTCTTCCCTTTCCTGAGCAGGGGTAATTTCCTCAATAAATATACCGGTATTATTCTTAAAAAACTCGGCCTCCGATAGGAAGCTTCTCTCTAACGTTCTTTGGTTTTCTGGCAGCAGATTCGGCAGTAACCCTTTATCTCGAGGGTATGCTTAATCCCCCTGAACCCGGTTTCTCTGCAGAGCTCGTCCTGAAGAGCCTCGAGTTTTGGCGAAAAGACCTCAATGACCGCACCACACTGAACGCAGATAAGGTGGTCGTGATGTCCGTGACCGAAGGTGTGCTCATAGTGGGAATGCTTGTCATTCTTCTCGACCTGTTCAATGAGACCGCTCTCGAGGAGAAGCGGAAGGGTTCGGTAAATAGAGGCCCTTGATACGCTGACGGCCTTGTTCCTCATGCTTAGGAGGAGTTCTTCAGGATCGAAGTGGCCATGAAAGTCAAAGACCTCAACAAGGATCCTCTGTCTCTCCTTGGTAAATTTGAGGCCCTTCCTGGAGAGAAATGCTCTAAATATCTTATCCTCCATGCTCTATTCTAAATAATACGGGGTTATCTTTCAATGCGAAAGAGGGGCCGGAGGAGTGAAGAGGTTTCAGACGTTTTGTGCGCAGTCAAGAATCCTTTTGTCAGTCACGATCTTGTGAACCGGTATGTCGTGCGGCTCTGAAGGGACAAAATCGATGATCTGCTCTTCGTAGGCGAGAGCGATTAAGGGGATCTGTTTTTTCAATCCTGCCAGCAGCATGTCGTAATAGCCAGCCCCGTACCCCAGCCTGTTGCCCCTCGCATCGAATGCCGCACCCGGCATGATGATGAGATCGGAGTCGTTTACATCTCTTTCCCTCTCGAGGGCTACGTCCGGTTCGGGGATGCCCATATGGCCGGTCGTCAGCTCCCGGATGTCCAGAATTTCAAAGAGCTTCAATCTTCTCAGGTGTCTGTCAACAAGGGGAACGATCACCCCCTTCCCGGTACTGAGAAATTCCTGTAACAGCTGGATCGTTGAGACCTCGGAACGAAAGGAACAGAAGGAAAATACACGTGCTGCCTGTTGGCATTCAGAAAGGGAAAGGAGCCGCTCCCTGATACAGGCGTCTTTGATTTGCCTCTCGTTTACGTCGAGGGCATTTCGTATGCCGAGGACTTCCTGTCTGATGCGGGACTTCTCATTCAACGCTACCCTCCAGAACGGCCTTGATCTTCGATATGTCATCAACGGCGCTCTTCGTGTTGAAGGGGGAGATGCCGGCTATGTCGGATTCCATGATTTCATGGCTGAATCTGACGGAGCCGAGAAGGTGAGCGTCGGGAAGCTGTTTTCGTATAAATTCGAGGTCCTCTTCTCCCCTCACCTTGTTCGCGACGACGAATACTTTTTTTACTCCAAGACCCGTTGCAAGTTCTTTTACCGTATTGGCCGTCTGTATGCTCCGCTGGCCCGGCTCCACAACAACGATAAAGCCGTCAACAGCTTCCGTTGTGCCCCTCGTGAGATGCTCTATTCCGGCCTCCATATCGACAATGACAATCTCGTCCCGATTGAGCACGAGATGTCTGAGAAGTCTCCTCAAGAATACGTTTTCAGGGCAGTAGCATCCCGAAGCCGCCTCTTTTGACTTGCCTGTTACGAGGAGCACAATATTGCCGGCGCGGTAACCAAACTCCTCAGGGATGTCGTCGACCTTCGGGTTGAGCTTGAAGACGCCACCGCTGCTCCCTGGTCGTGCGCCCATCCGCTCCTCAATAACATCGGTCATCTCTGCTATGGGACGAATCTTCGAAGCCTTGTCAGAGGGGATTCCGAGTGCTGCGGCAAGGTTCGCATCGGGGTCTGCATCGACGGCGATGACCCTTCTTCCCTCTGCCGCATAGAGATGGCTCAAAACGGCCGAAAGTGTTGTCTTCCCGACACCTCCCTTACCTGTTATCGCCAGTTTCATCACGTTATTATACCATAGAGAGCAGGGCTCATCCCTACCGCGTCAGGCGCGCAGCTTTATTGATCGCGGGGTCTGCTTTCGTTGACACCCAACTTTTTTTCCTGATATAGTTAAGTTCTCGGTACAAAAAGACATGGAATTGTATAGATGGTTTGACATGACTCTTGCTCCTCCCCCCACCAGAGATAACAGGAGAAACAGAGCCGTTCTTGAAGGACCTGAGGTCACATGAGTCTTGTTGGGAGGCTCGAAGATCTCGCCCTCGCTGACATCCTTCAGATACTAAGCATCGGGAAGAAGACAGGGACCCTTACCATCAGGGGCGACGGTGAAAACTCCTTTATCGTCTTTAAGAACGGACTGATTGTGAGGGCCGAGACGAGTATGCTCGAGAGGAGTATGGGCCATGACCTCGTAAGGCATGGGATCGTCAAGGAGCATGTCCTGAAGACGGCAACGGAACTCAAGAGAAAGCTGCCCACAAAGTCTATCGCTGAAATACTCTACGAGCTCAATTCCGTGAGCAGGGAACAGATGGAACGAGCCGGGAAGAAGAGGATAGAGAAGGTCATCTCCCGCCTTGTAACGATCAGCAGCGGTGATTTCCGGTTTGAGCTGGACAGCCTTGATCCGGGCAGCTATGGAGAGATAGATGATACGGGCTGGGAGATCTCGAAAGGTCTGAGCGCCCAGTACCTTCTCATGGAAGGAGCGCGGATCCATGACGAACAGGCGGTCGGTCAGTCTGAGAAGGAAGACCTCTCGGGTGAGGAAAGCGATGAAGGGTGGGGAGAAGACGAGCAGTCCACTGCCGCAGAAAGACGGGATATCTTCGCCCTGAAATCTCTCACCCAGGAACTGAGGTTTCCGAATTCCATGTCAGAGATAACCCTGCTCATCCTCAGATTTGCCAGTGACGTCTTCGAGAGGGGTGTCCTCTTTCTTGTCGGCGATTACGAACTGACGGGTTTGGGCCAGTTCGGACTGGAGATCGACGGGGCTGATGAGAAGATACGGGAGATTGTTATCCCCTATGAGGACAGTCCCTTTCTGAAGGGACTTGTGGCGGCTGGACGTCCTTATGAGGGCCCTATGGGGGAAGACCGTTTCACGGAGTTTCTTCTTCGGGAGATCGGTGAAAAGCGGCCCTCGAAGGTCGCCTTCTTCCCTGTTATAGCGGAGAACAGGGTGGTTGCCCTTCTCTATTGCGATAATTCCCTTACGGGTGCGGATTTTTGCCGTGCCGAAGGCCTTGAGATATTCATCGATCAGGCCGGACTCGCCCTCGAGAAAACGTTGCTCGAGAAGAGACTTCAGGAGATTCAGAGGAGGACGGGTTCCTCATGATTTTTCTCGTCTTGATCTGATAAACTGTTACGAAGTTCTATCGGAGGTAAGGTGAGTTCACTGCTCATTGTAGAAGATTCTGCTGCGACTAGGGCGCTGATACGGAGTGCGATAGAGGAGATCGGTGAAGACCTTAGTACGGTGGAAGCTGCATCGGGGTTTGAGGCGCTGAAACTGCTCCCGACCGAGAACTTTGATCTTATCATTACAGATATCAACATGCCTGACATCAACGGGCTCGAACTCATCCATTTTGTTAAGACAAATCCCCGATACAGTGGTATCCCCGTCATCATCGTCACTACGGAGAGGAGTAAGGAGGATAAAGAGCGAGGATTGGCGCTTGGCGCGAGCGCATATGTGATAAAGCCTTTCAGGGCAGAAGAACTTCAGGAAGCGATAACCCGTATCCTGAACAGATGAAATCGTCAAGAAAGGATTTTGTCGCCGAGTCGGGAGATCTTCTGGAAGAAGGAGGAAGACTCCTTCTCGAGATCCAGGAGACCTCCAGTGCCGGCGTTAATCCTGACACCATCAATGCCCTCTTCCGTACCTTCCATACGATCAAGGGGATCTGCGGCCTCTTCGGCTTCAAGGATATTGCCGATTTCAGCCACGCCCTTGAGTCCCTCCTTGATGATATCAGGCTCGGAAGGATCGAGATTTCCGACGATGTCGTAGCCTTCCTCTTCTCTAACATCGATATCCTGAAGAGGACCGTCGAGGATATCGCCAATGACAGGGAATATAGTGTCTCCGATGGCCAGAAGGAGCTAGCATCGTTCCTTGAGTCACGAAAGGGCGGACAGGAATCTCAAAAGGCGGCAGACCCCTTCAAGAGCATGGATACCTCCATTCTCAAGGCCCTCTCAGAGTATGAAGAACACCGATTAAAGACGAACGTAAAAGAGGGCAAGGGAATCTACCTTGCCAAGACCGTCTTCAGCCTTACTGACTTCGACAAAGGGCTCACCGAGTTGACGAAGCTCATAAAGTCACAGGGCGAACTGCTTGCTACGCTCCCGACGTCTACGGATCTCCCTCCTGACGTCATTGGATTTAATCTCCTCTTCGGGAGTATCAAGACCCCTGAAGATCTGAGGAAGCTCCTGAATCTTGAGATCGAAATCATGAAACCGGGTGAAGTGAAACCGGCTCCCCTCCAGGCGCCCGCAGCCCCGCAGCCGCCCGCCCCAAAGGCCCAGGATGGGTCCCTGAAGAGTTCAACGACATCGGTCAGGGTCGATATCGAAAAACTAGACAGGATCCTGAATACGATCAGCGAACTTTCTCTCGCAAAGGCGGCCACTGACAGGATAGCGGCTGAAATGGCTGTAGCCTATGGTCAAACAGGCCTCGTCATCGATATCCTGAAGATCACCCAGACTCTGAGGAAGAAGATAGCGGAACTCCAGGAGCAGGTGCTTGAGATCAGGATGGTGCCGATCGGTCAGATATTTTCACGGCTCAGCCAGGTCGTCCGGCGGTATTCCCGAGAGACGGGGAAACAGATAGAACTCCTCTTTTACGGTGAGGAGACAGAGATCGACAAGTTCCTCGCTGAAGAGATCGTCGATCCCCTCATGCATACCGTCCGCAACGCTATGGACCATGGGATAGAGCCGCCTGAGGAGCGGAGGAAGGCAGGCAAGAAAGAAGCCGGGACGATAACCCTCAAGGCCTTTCAGCGGGGCCACCACGTGGTTGTTGAGGTGAAGGATGACGGCGCCGGGATAAATACGGAGGCTGTGGAAAAAAAGGCAAGAGAGAAGGGTCTTGTTCCTGATGGCGTGAAATTGGAGGAGAAGGATATTCTCGATTTCATCTTCCTGCCCGGGTTCAGCACGAAGACAACGGTAAGCGAGGTCTCAGGGAGAGGGGTAGGGATGGATGTGGTCAGATCAAAACTCCTGCCCTTTGGCGGTTTTGTAGACCTCAGCACCGAGAGGGGCAAGGGAACGACCTTCATGCTTACCATGCCGATTACCCTTGCCATCGTGAAGGCCCTTTTTGTCAGGGTAGGTACCGAGCGGTTTGCCGTGCCTCTCACCTCTTTGTCTGAGACGCTCGTCATAGAGGAGAAGGATCTCCAGACCATCGAAGGGAGAGAGGTCTATAACCTGCGGGGCGAAATGCTTCCGATCGTGAGCATCGCAAAGATCTTCGGTCTCGAGAGCGATTCCGTGGAACGGTTCTTTACGGTCGTGATCCGTTACGGCGACAAGAGTCTCGGCTTCCTTGTGGACGAACTGATAGGTCAGAATGAGATCGTTATAAAGTCCCTCGGTAATTATTTCACGAAGGTGCGGGGATTTGCTGGCGCAACGGAGATACGGAAACATCAGGTGATCCTTGTTCTCGATATGGAGTCAATTGTCGAAGAATCCGTCCCGAAGCAGAGGGGGGTTGTCCATGTATGAAGATTTTTACGGGTTTACGGCAAAGCCCTTTGCCAAGACGCCTGACCCGAAATTTCTTTTTCTGTCCAAAGTCCACGAGGAGGCCCTTGCTAGGCTTCACTATGCCGTTGAAGAGAAGGAGATCACCGTACTGACCGGGGAGATCGGCTGCGGGAAGACGACGCTCACCAGGGCTCTCATGGATTCCCTTGATGAGAGATACCGGGTGGTTCTTATTATCAATCCTCGACTCACATCGATCGAACTCATAAAGACCATCTGTTCACGGTTTGAGTGCGACTCCCGATCACCTTACAAGAATGACCTCATCGATAACCTTTATGCCCGGTTTTACGACGATTATCAATCAAGGATAACACCTGTCATTATTATCGATGAAGCCCATCTCATTCCTTACCGGGAGACCTTTGAAGAGATCAGGCTGCTGACAAACTTCCAGATGGATGATACCAACCTCATAAGTCTTATCCTCGTCGGTCAGCCGGAGCTGAAGAGGAAACTGGACTCTGAGGCCCTTGCCGCGCTCAGACAGAGGGTCGGACTCTTCTATCACCTCGGGATGATAAGAGCGGATGAGGTAAGGGGATACGTGGAGCACAGGATGAAAGCCGGCGGAAGAGACGGCCCCCTCTTTACCGACAGTGCCCTCACGTCCCTTTACATCTATTCGAGGGGGATACCGAGGATCATCAACAGTCTCGCAACAATGGCGCTCCTTGAAGGTTTCGCGCAGGATGCCCCGATGATCGATGACGGTATTATTTTATCTGCTGCAAAGGAGATCGGTCTCAATGGATATCGCAAAGATCAGGAAGAAGAGTAAGGATACCGGAACGGCTGCGCAGCGGCCGGCTGAACCGGCAACGGATATCATTCGCGATGAGGCCGTGCAGCGTCCCACATCGTCGCTGACGGGGACAGCATCGGAAGAGGGACAGGTTTCCGAAGGGCGCAAAGAGGAGCCCGATGCCGCTACTATAGAACTCCTCACCTTTGCTCTTGCAAGGGAGGAATATGCATTCAGGATCGACGACGTCCACGAGATCATCAAACCCCAAAGGGTAACAAAGATCCCGCGGTCTGAGCACTATCTTATCGGTATCACATCCCTCAGGGGGAGGATCATACCTGTCCTTGACCTGAAAAAGAGACTTTCTCTTGTCGAGGGAGGCGCAAAAAATACACGACAGAAGATCCTCATTCTCAAGGGGCCGAAGGGACCTATCGGCGCCATGGTCGACAGGGTTATCGGCGTGATAAGGCCTCAGGCGTCGAAGATCGGAGAGACGCCTGCCCATCTCAAGGAAGGAGAGACAAAGTTTATTGAAGGTGTTGCCCTTCTCGACGGAAGGTTCATATCCATTATAAAGACGACGGAGGCCATGAATATAGAGTGAAACCGCCAGCCCTCTGGGGCAGAAAGTTTCATTGTTCATGTTCATTCTTGATGACATTGCCGGAGGCATAATGAAAAAGAGTCTTGAAATCAAGGTGGTCGGGATTGTCGCAGGCATGGTTCTTGCTTTTGGTCTTGTGGCGGGGCTGATGTCTTTGTACATTCAGCGCGCCACCGTGCTCAGCATGACTGGGTCGAGCAGCGAAACGACTGCGCGTGTTGTTCATGGAGAGATCAGTCTTGCCATGCTTGAGGGTAAGGCGGATGTCATCCGCGAGAGCGTCGCAAATCTCAAGAAGATCAGCACGGTGGAAGAGATAACGGTCGTCAATTCCGAGGGAAGGGAGGCTTTCAACCCTAATTCACCGGTCAAAGATTCCGCTATGATTGAAGAATTCAGGCGAGGCAGGGAGAGTTTTTCAAACAGGGAAGGCGGGAGATTCATTTACTCCATGCCTCTCTTCAATGCCCCCTCCTGTCAGAAATGCCACGGCACAGATAAACCACTCCTCGGTGCAGTGAAGATCTCCGTTTCGCTCGAAAGGGAATTCGCAGATGCAGCGAAAAGGACCTCGCTCATGGTCTCTTTCATGCTCCTCCTGTCCCTGGGCTTCGGCTTCCTGCTCTGGATTATGTTGAGAAGGATGCTCGTATCCCCGATCAAGGCCATCGAGGCATCTGCAATGAACATTGGAGAGGGTGACCTGTCTTTTGACACCGATATCAGGGGCGATGACGAATTGGGGAGACTGAGCAGGCTGCTGAAAGAGTCTTCCATGTCATTGGGCGGGATATTCGTGAGGATAAAGGATCTCTCCGGCAGGATAGCAAGGGTTGCTGAAGGCGTTGAAGAGGAGTCGGGGAATCTTGTGAGGGGCGCCGAGGTGGAGGCCGAGGCGGTCAGCAACATCCTGAAATCAGTCGAGGAGATCAATGAAAATGCCGCTGTGATCGCTGATGGTACCGAGGGACTTGCAGCCTCGGTGGAAGAGACATCCTCATCGATGGAAGAGATGGTATCGAGCATCGGTACCGTCAATGCGAACATCCACGAGCTCTCATCAGCGGTGGAGACCACATCATCCTCTATCGAGGAGCTCTCCGCGACGATCGGTGAGGTGGCTGCCAGTGCATCTGAGCTTGCCGCTTCGGCCGAGGAGACCCTGTCGGCGATCTCTGAAATAACGGCAGCCGTCAGGGAGGTCGAGCAACATGCAAAGGAGTCAGCCCTCCAGTCGGAGAAGGTGACGAGCGAAGCAGCGACAATCGGAATGACATCGATGGAAAAGACGATCGAAGGCATGGGGAAGATCAAGACGTCCGTAGAACGCACCGCCACCTTTATCGAGAAGCTCGGAGGCAGGTCTGACGAGATCGACAAGATACTCACGGTGATCGATGACGTCACGGACCAGACTACCCTCCTTGCTTTGAACGCGGCTATTTTGGCTGCCCAGGCCGGGGAGCACGGTAAGGGCTTTTCGGTGGTGGCCGAGGAGATCAAGGAACTTGCCGAAAGAGCCGCATTCTCGACTCAGGAGATTGCGTCACTCATACAGTCCGTTCAGGAGGAAGTCAGGAACGCCGGTGATGCCGTGGAAGCGGGACTCGACTCCGTTGAACACGGCTTCAAACTGGCAAAGGACGCAGGTGACGCCTTGAAGAAGATACTCGACAGTTCGAGAAAATCTTCTGAGATGTCCCGTTTCATCGAGCGTTCGACAGCAGAGCAGGCGAAGGCTACCAAACTCGTTACCGGGGCCATGGGGCGAGTGAGGAGCATGATTGACCACATCGAGAAGGCCACCGCCGGAGAATCGAAGGGGATCATGCTCATTATTCAGGCAACGGAGAAGATGAGGGACGTATCGAGACAGGTCAGTAAAGCCATCGACGAGCAGAAGATCAGCAGCAGGCAGATATCGGGGGCTGTTGAGCTTACCGCTGAAAGAAGCCAGCGGATATCCCGTTCCTTATCGGACCATAAGTTCAGTTCGCAGTGTATTTTGAACGTTATTGATGGGGTAAAGGGAATCCCTGCTGAGAACCGCATGCTGGCGTTCAGGATAAGCAATTCCCTCAGGGATCTTCAGAAGTATGCCGAACTCCTGAGGACGGAGACCGAGCGTTTCAGGTTTTACAAGGGAGGCGATTCCGTAATGCGGCTTGGCGTTTTGCCTCTTGAGTCGCCGGCAGTCATGTTTAAGAAATTCGCTCCTTTGGCTCATTATCTGAGCAGAGCACTGGGAAGAACGGTGGAATTGAAAGTGGCCGTTGACTTTGAAAGCGCTTTAGAAGATATCGGGGAGAATATCACACAATTCTGCGTTATGGGGGCATCGACATATATTGAAGCCCAGAGGCGATACGGGGTAAAGGTTCTCGTCAAAGGCCTGCGGGACGGAAAGCCGTACCATCACTCGGCGATAATCACACGGGCCGACTCGGGCATACGGTCTGTGGGGGACTTACGGGGACGGTCTTTTGGTTTCGGTGATGCACGCTCGGCATCAGGCCATATCGCTCCGAGACTGATGCTGAAAGAGGCGGGAATAGGTCTTGATGACCTGAGGCATTACCATTTTTTCGGATATCACGACGAGGTGGCAAGGGCGGTCTTGAGGGGTGATGTTGATGCAGGTGCTGTCATTGATCCGGTGGCCCGGAAGTTCAGGGACGAGGGGCTCCAGATTCTCATGACCTCCGATGAGATACCCGAATTAAACATATGCGCAAACAAGTTCGTCAATGACGCCGATGTATCGCTCATGACGACGGTGCTTGTTTCCCTGAACGCCCTGACTGACGAGGGGAAAAGGGTGCTGAAATCGATTGATGAAAGTTATACCGGATTTGTCGATGCCCATGATGCTGACTATGACAGTGTCAGGCTCAAGATCTCGAAGCTGGGGATACGATAGGTATGATGATGAGAGTATGAACAACCACGATGCCTGGGGAAGGAGGATGAGGTGAAGAACGTGTGTATTGTTCCGACCATCAAGACCCCCTCTGTTGCAACATGAAGATACGGGGGTCGGTCGCACCAAGATTTATTTTTGTCGTGCTCATGGTGCTTGTTGTTGGGCAGAGTTCTCTCTGGACGTGGTTCCTCTACTGGCAGAAGACGAACTATGCGGTGGCACTGGAGAACAAGGTAAGCGCCACAGGCAACCTCCTCGCCACCTTTTCAAAATCCGCCATCATGAGCAACAACTATAGTCATCTTGACCAGTATATAGACGCTATCGCGAGAGACGGGGACATGATTTCGATCAGGGTAACAGACAAAAGGGGGAACGTCCTGCGAGAAAAGCAGGGTCAGAGGGAGACCAGGGGCATATATTTCAATCCCTTTTATATCCCCTGGAGTAGTTCCTTCAGATCGCCCATAGGGGGAGGCGGCGAGTCCTATGGCGACGTTGAGATCATATACAGCGGCCGGAAGCTGAATGAGTATATGAAAAAACTCCTCACCATCTGGCCTGTGGCCCAGATTGTGGTCTTCGCCTGTGTAATCTGCGCAATATACCTTTCGTTCCAGGAGGCCGTGGGCAGGCCCGTACAGGAAATCAATGAAACCCTTGCGAGGGTGACGAGCGGTGACCTGACCGTGACGGTGCCTGAATTGGGAGACAACGAGATGGGAACAATCGGCAGGGGCATAGGCTTCCTTGTTGAAAGGCTCACGAGGACCATTGCGCGATCTCATTCGATTTCCGGGAATGTTGCGATGGGGGTTGAGCAGTTGACGGTCGCCCTGAGGAACATGAACGAAAACGCCCGGAAACAGTCCAAGGCCATTGACGATGTCGTGGCTGCCATAAGGGTTGCCAATGTTTCCCAGAAAAAGGTGAAGGAGAATACGGACAAACTTTCTACCATCTCATCGGAGAATGTTGCGTCCCTCCTCGAGATGAAGTCGACAGCCGAGGAGATTGCTTCAAGCACCGTGAGACTCTTTCGGTCGACTGAGGACTTCTATGCCATGGTTGCTGAAATGTCGCAGATTGCCATGGGTATTGCAGACAATGCGAAAGATGCCTTCCACGCCGTCGAAAATACCACAGCCTCCGCCGAAGAGATCAGTGTCTCCCTGAGTGAGGTTCTCGAGAACGCCAAGAAGTCGGCAGGTTTTGCTTCCGATGTGCAGGAACTTACGGGCAGTGGCACGCTGGCGGTAACCGGTGCCATCGAAGCGATGGAAGAGATTCTCCAGGAGGTCAATCATTCTTCCGGTATCATAATGCGGCTCCATGAGCGATCGAGGAGCATCGAGAAGATCCTTTCCGTAATAAAGGAGGTGACGGAGAGTACGAATCTCCTGAGCCTGAACGCTGCGATCCTTGCTGCTCAGGCAGGGGAATACGGAAAGAGTTTTGCCGTTGTGGCCGACGAGATGCGTGCACTTTCCGACAGAACCTCTTCGTCGGCGCGGGATATCGCCGGTATTGTCAGGACCATACAGACCGAGATCAACGAAGCTGCCGCTTCCATACGTGTCGGTGTCCAGAAGGTTGAAGCAGGTAAAGACCTCATCTTCAACGCCGGGGCGACGATGGACGGTATGCTTGATGCCGTAAAGAAGTCCGTTCAGATGGCTGAGGTCATTGAGAAGGCTACCGGCGAACAGACGACGGGACTTCGGCAGATAACCCTTTCCATGGAGAATGTCCGTGACATGATCGAGCATGCGGCCAGATCTACCGAAGAGCAGAGAAAAGGATCGAGCCATATGCTCGAAGGTATCAGCGATATCAAGGAAGTTGCCGAGGTGGTGAAGCGGGGCACAGAAGAACACGCGGCGGGTACCAGCGTGATTTCGCGGAACCTCGAAGAGACCTTTGAAATGGCCGCAAAGATCAGCAAGTCATCGGAGGAGCAGTTGAAGATCAACGACGGCATTGTCGTTACGGTGGAAGAAATAAAGAACGCCAGCACTGCTGCGGCGACAGATATGGAAGAGGTGACGATCTCCTTCGATACCCTTAAGAATGAAATAGAGTATTTGAAGAGGGAGATAGGGGTGTTCAAGATTCATCTGCGAACAGAGGCGAAGGGCGAAGGATAGGCATCTTACGGACCTTGCAAAGAAGGGGGACCGCATGATTATTCTTTTGAACATCGAGACGTTGCTCACGTCCGAGGAGAAACTCCAGATGGAGACCGTGACGAGGCAGATGCCGAGTTAGGTTGCCGATCAATTTTGAGATGGCGGGACGACTCATGCCCGCCGGAAAGGTGTTACCCGACAGAGATGGAGGACATCGAGAGACTTCTTGAGCACGAGGACGTGGAGGTCAGGAAAAAGACCGTTGAGGGGCTGAAGGGCAGATCCCCTGATGAGGCGGTACCGCTCCTCCTCAAAGCCATCGAGGACAAGAGTTGGAGGATCAGGAAGACCGGTGCCGACCTATTGATTGCTGAGTATCCCATGAACCGCTATCTCCATGGCCTTCTGCAGCTGCTCTATAAAGGAGATAATGCCGGCGCGAGAAACACAGCCATAGAGGTTTTCGTTCACCTCGGGAAGAAGGCGACGACATTTCTGATGAGCGCCTTTGAAACTCCCAACAGGGACGTGAGAAAATTCATCATAGATATCCTTGGAGAGATCAGGGACAGGGACGCTCTGCCCTTGCTTTTGGAGTCATTGCATGACGAGGATGATAACGTCAGGGCCTCTGCTGTTGAGTATCTCGGCAATCTGGCGGAGCCGGCAGTGGTGGACGGCCTGATCGGAATACTGAGAAGCGGCGATGTCTGGACAGCCTTCCCGGCCGCTGACGCCCTCGGAAGGATAGGGGACCGGAGGGCCGTACCTGCATTGATAGAAGCGCTTTCAATTAAGGCATTGAGAGAACCTGCGCTCAAGTCCCTCGGCCGCTTGTCCGTCGTCGAAACCCTGGAGCATGTTTTTCCTTTCCTCATGGACAAGTCAAAAGCAGTACAGGAGGAGGCCGTGAAGGCGGTAGAGATGTTCTACCGTAACGGTATTGCAGCCGAAATCATCTCGGAAGCCCTTTACAGACTCTGCGGGCCGGAGGGCATCACCGTTCTCATTTCTAACGCCTGGAGTAAAAAACGCGATGTGAGATCATCAGCCATACTCCTTCTCGGACTGGCGCAGGATGAAGGGGCCCTGGGACCTCTTCTTGACCTCTCCGCAGAGGATGACCTTATTGATGAGGTGAAAGGGGCGCTTATCTTCATCGGAGGGAGGAGGCCGGAATATCTCGTTCCCCTCTTTGACACGGACAGTCCGCAAAAGAAGCGGTTCGTTGCAGAGGTTGCCTCTCTTGTTGCTGCCCCTCTCTATTATCCGATTTTTGAACGGGAACTCGGAAGCAGCGATGGGCATGTACGGGCGATCTCTGCTGCAGGGCTCGCCAATATCGGCGACGAGAGGGCCATAGAACCACTCAAGAAGCTTCTCACCGATCCCTATCAGGACGTGCAGGAGGCTGTTGTCAAAGCCCTCGGCAAACTCGGGAGGGGGCTGAAGGTTGAGGAATTTGTCGGGTATCTCAAGGATAAGAACCGCTTCCTGAGAAGGAACGCCGCACTGATCCTTGGCCGGATCTCTGAACAGGTTGCCGTGCCTGCCCTCGGTTTTGCCTTGAAAGACGAAGACATATTCGTAAGAAGCGCCGTGGTTGAGGCCCTCGCTTCGATAGGGACGGCTGAATCGGTGAGATATCTCATGTTTGCCCTGACAGATGAGGATCCGGGTATACGGATGTCTGCCGCCCTGAGCCTTGGATTCCTTGGCGGCGAAGGCGTGTACGATTCATTAAGCCTTCTCATGGAAGACGCCAGCGATAACGTGAGGGCGGCTGCAGCCCGTTCACTCGGGATCATGGGGGACAGGAGGGGCCTCGGGGATCTCGTCCGTCTGCTCCGTGACGATAACGGACTTGTCGTCACTGCGGCTATTGAGGCAATCGGAAAGATCGGGGGGGAGGAGGCAAAGGAGGCCTTGATTGGGATGCTTCTCACATCCGACAGGGAGATACGGCGGACTGCGATTAGGACGCTCTCTTCCTTTGATGGGATCGAAGATGCCATCTTCCCGTATTTGAGAGACCCTGACTGGGCTACGAGGGTATCTGCCATTGAAACAGCCGCCGCAAAGATGACTGACAGGGTGAAGGCCGAGATCGAAAGCCTCTTTGACCAGGAGGACGACCCCATCGTGAGAAGGGTGATTGAGGAGTGTCTCCATGTTCCGTAGAGAGACGGAGCATAACGATCTCATACCACTCAGTGAGGACGTCTTTAGGCTCATCCGGGATCTCATACGTGACTACTGCGGTATCTTTTTTGACGATGGATCCCGTTATCTCATTGAGAAGAGACTCTCGAGGAGGGTGAGACTCAATCACCTTGACAATTTCAGGGACTACTACAGGCTTCTCCTTTACGATAAGAACCGGGAAGATGAATTGTCGGCTATCATAGATATCATAACAATCAACGAGACCTATTTCTTCAGGGAACAGAATCAGTTGAAGGCCTTCACCGATGAGATACTTCCCGTATTGCGTAACGATTGCAGGGAGAGCAGGAAACTGAGGATATGGTCTGCCGGCTGTTCCACGGGAGAAGAGCCTTATACGATCGCTATGCTTATCCTCGAATACGGGGGGATGCACGGCTGGGATATCGAGATACTCGGGAGCGACATCAATCAGAGAGTCCTGGCTTCTGCCCGGCGCGGAGTCTACCGGAAAAACTCATTCAGGAGTCCGCAGGAGTATTTTACCAATAAGTACTTCAAGGAAGAGGGCGGGGGGGCATTTGTCATATCAGACAAGGTCAAGGAGCTCGTCAATTTCTGCCATCTCAATCTCCTTGATCCTTTTCGGGTGAGATTCCTGGGGCAGATGGACGTCATATTCTGCAGGAACGTCCTCATATACTTCGACCATGAGGCGAGGAAAAGGGTCGCGGACAACTTCTATGGCAGACTTTCGAACGGCGGCTATCTGCTCCTCGGCCATGTGGAGTCTCTTATGAATGTCTCAACCTCCTTCGCCCTTACCCATCTCAAGAACGATATGGTATACCGTAAACCTTCGGCGCTGGGGGAACATGCGCATGTCTGACAGGATCAAGGTGCTTATTGTCGATGATTCGGCTTATAGCAGGCAGGCGATCAAGGGCATGCTGGAAAATGACCATGATATTGAAGTCGTCGGCATTGCCTCAAACGGCATAGAGGCTATGGCAAAGACGTTGAAACTGAAGCCCGCTGTTATAACCCTGGATTTTGAAATGCCTGAGATGGACGGTTTCAGCTTCCTGAGGTGGCTCATGGAGAAAAAGCCTCTGCCGGTGATCATGGTCAGCTCCTACTCAGACAAGCGGACGGTCTTTACGGCCCTGGAACTGGGAGCCGTGGATTTCGTTCCAAAGCCCACGACGAGGGCTTCCCTTGATCTTCTGACCATACAGGATGACCTTCTCGAAAAGGTCAGGGGCGTAAGAGGCCTGAGGATGGACAGGCTCGGCTTGCACAGGAACATGATCAAACAGGACCGTGAAACCGTCAGAACCAGACGCGACCATTCGAGGAATTACCTGAAGGGCCGTGACATAGGGGTCGTGACGATCGGGTCTTCAACGGGAGGGCCCCCGGCATTGCAGATTATCCTGACGATGCTCCCTGCTGATTTTCCTGCGGCAATCCTGATAAGCCAGCATATGCCGAAAGGCTTTACCGAGCCCTTTGCCGACAGGCTCAACAAGCTTTCCAAGATCAGGGTGAGGGAGGCTGACGACGGCTGCCCCGTTGAAAAGGGAACTGCTCTTATATGTCCCGGAGGCAACCACTTGGCGCTCAAGGGGAAGGGTCATGCTTTCCGCGTTGCCCTCGTCAACCCCACAGGGGGGGACCGCTACACACCTTCCGTCGATGTCATGATGACGTCGGTGGCCGAGCATTTCGGACACGCGGCAATGGGCATTGTCCTGACGGGCATGGGGAATGACGGCAAGAAAGGTGTGGTGGAAATTAAAGAAAAAGGTGGTTATACTATAGCGGAATCTGAAAAGACGGCAGTCGTTTTCGGTATGCCTCAGGAGGCGATAAAGACCGGAGCCGTTGATATGGTTCTGCCCCTGGATGAGATACCCGATGAGATAACACGGGTCGTCATGGCAGGGAAGAAGACGTGATATGGAAAAAGATACGGGAATCGTAAAAAGGGCCGACGAGTTTCTCCTGATGCTCAGGAAGGGGGAAGAATTTACCAAGGAACTTCTCAAGGAGAACGAAAAGCTCCGGTTCAGGATCGCACAGCTGGAGGAGACTGTTCAACGTTCCTCCGATGATACAAGGATTAAGGCTTACGAGGACCGCATCAGAGGTCTGGAAGAAGAGCTGAAATCTCTCATGGAGCGTTACGAACAGGTCGAACACGAGAACAAGGACTTCGCCTCGAAGTACCTTGACGTGGAGGAGCAGAACAACGCCCTTGCGAACCTTTACGTTGCCAGCTATCAACTCCACTCCACCCTCGATTTCAATGAGGTCCTCAGGATTGTGCTCGAGATCGTCATAAACCTTATCGGATCAGAGGTTTTTGCCATTCTCCTCATTGATGAAAAGACCCAAGAAATCGTCCCTGTTGCATCCGAGGGTATCCCTCTCGATGCCGTACCGAGGCTCAGAGTGGGGGAGGGCATCATCGGGACTGTCTCCAAGGAAGGGGAGAGTTATTTCGCTCCCGACCTGAGGGGAGGCGGTGACGTAGCCCAGGGCGTTCCTATTGCCTGCATACCCCTGAAGATCAAGGACCATGTGATAGGCATTATCGCCATATTCTCTCTCCTCATTCAGAAAGAGAGCTTCACAAACATTGATTATGAGCTGTTCCATCTCCTGGCAGGACATGCCGCAACGGCCATATTCTCCGCAAGGCTCTATTCTCAGTCAGAGAGAAAACTGACCACCATACAGAGCTTCCTCGAACTTCTGAAAGATAAACCGATCGACAGGGGGTGAAATGCCAAACATTCTTGTTGTTGATGATTCACCGACGATGAGACAGTTGATAAGCTTTGCGATGAAGAGGATACCGAATACCAAGGTCATTGAGGCAACGGACGGCGTCGATGCCCTGAAGAAGCTTTCGTCGGAAAAGGTGGATCTTATTCTTGCAGACATAAACATGCCGGTGATGGACGGCCTTAAACTTGTCAGCCTCGTAAGGAGCAACGCTGTCTACAGAGACATTCCGATCATCATTATTACGACAGAAGGGGCACGAGAAGATCGTGAAAGGGCCATGGCCATCGGGGCCAGTGCCTATATTGCAAAGCCGATCCAGACGCAGGAGCTCATCAAGATGGTGAACGGGTTCATCAGCTCCTAACGTATGCAGCCTTCAGTTGGCCGCAGGCCGCACTAATATCCCCTCCCTTGCTTTTTCTGATCAGGGCAGTAAGATTGCCTTTCAGCAGTATCTCCTGGAACTCCAGAACGGTCTTCTCCTCGGGCCTCAGGAACTCGGAACCTTCATACGGGTTGAAAGGAATGAGATTGACCTTTGAGGGGACGCCTCTGAGAAGGATCACGAGTCTCCTGGCGTCCTCGGGACGGTCATTGACGTCTCTGAGCATCACATATTCAAAGGTTATTTTTCTCCTCGGCTGCAGGGGAAACTTCCTGCAGGCATCGAGGAGTTCCTTCAGGGAATAGGTCCTGTTCAGGGGCATGATACGACTTCTTACGCTGTCCGAGGTTGCGTTCAGTGACACCGCAAGGTTTACTCTCGGGGCCCTTTTCGGCAGTTCCAGTATCTTCGGCACGATGCCTGCGGTAGAAAGGGTTATTCGCCTTGGTGAGATCTTCAGAAACCCCGTGAGTCTCCAGAGAGCCTCAACGACGGCATCGAAATTTGCCAGGGGCTCTCCCATGCCCATGAAAACGATGTTCGTGATCCTTCTCGGTGCGGCGAGCCTGCCCACGGAAAGGACTTGATCGACAATCTCGTGGGTCATGAGATTTCTCCTGAGCCCCAATCTCGCAGTGAGACAGAAGCTGCAACCCATGGCACAGCCAACCTGCGAAGAAATACAGAGGGTAAGACGGTCATCATCGGGAATGAGAACGCTTTCGATCATTTCACCGTCTTCAAGGCCAAAGAGGAATTTCTCGGTGCCGTCTGCCGAAATCTGTCTGGCCAGGATGCCGAGATTACTGATGTATGCCTTCTCTGAAAGGTCTTCCCTCAGTTCCTTCGAAAATTCCGTGATGTCGCTGATTGACAGCGCACGTTTTTCGTAGATCCAGTGAATGAGCTGTTTTGCCCTGAAGGCAGGCAGGCGTGATTCACGAAAGAAGGTCTCCAGTCCCTCTTTCGAAAGGGACTTGAGGTTAATTTTCACTATGGCAACCTTAATGTTGTAAACAACGGTGAGGTAGACACGGATAGAAGCCCTCTCCATGCGATGGGATTCCGACAATAAGGTACTTCGAGGACTTCACCGAAAGCGATGTCCCGTACACAGCGGCAGTCGGCAACCATCGAAGGAATCGCATACAAGGTTTTTCTCACTATGCCTGCCTTCCCGAATAAGATAAATTTGTGCTGGAAAGGTACTGGAAAGGTAAGAGAGAATCCTTGCTGTAGTATAACAAGTTCCGAAGGGAACGTGCTAAAATCGAACCGGGACAATTTTTGCTTCCCTTTTTGACGAGGAAAGGTTAAAATAATCAATACTTTTTCAGGAGGTATGCCCTATGGCGAGAAAAGATTACTACTTCACGTCAGAGTCTGTCACGGAAGGACATCCTGACAAAATAGCAGACCAGATCTCTGATTCCATCCTCGATTCGATCATGGCGAAAGATCCTGTGGGAAGGGTTGCCTGTGAGACTATTGTGACGACAGGGCTTGCCTTTGTTGCCGGTGAGATAACAACGAGTTGCTACGTAGATATTCCCGCTATTGTGAGAGAAACGATCCGGGACATCGGCTATACAAGGGCAAAATACGGCTTCGACTACGAGACCTGTGCGGTAATAACGTCGATCCATGAGCAGTCCTCCGACATTGCCATGGGAGTGGATCCCGGAGGAGCCGGGGATCAGGGGTTGATGTTCGGCTTCGCCTGTAACGAGACTCCCGAGTTAATGCCTCTGCCCATCATGCTTGCCCATCAGCTTGCGATGAGGCTGACGGAGGTGCGGAAAAAGGATATCCTGGGGTATCTCAGGCCTGACGGCAAGACGCAGGTGACCATCGAGTACCGTGACGGCAAGCCCAAGAGAATTGACACCATTGTTGTGTCGTCGCAGCATAGTCCGGACATTACGCTCAAAGAGTTGAAAGAGGATATCATTGAGAAGGTCGTTCGCCCGATAGTCCCAAGCCATCTCCTGGATGAAGAGCACGTGACGTACCATATAAACCCGACGGGCAGGTTTGTCGTCGGCGGCCCGATGGGCGATACCGGGCTGACAGGGAGAAAGATTATCGTCGACAGTTACGGTGGCGTCGGCAGCCACGGCGGAGGGGCCTTTTCAGGAAAGGACCCGACCAAGGTCGACCGTTCCGGAGCGTACATGGCACGGTACATCGCCAAGAACCTTGTGGCCTCAGGCATTGCCGAGAGGATCGAGGTGCAGATCGCATACGCTATAGGAGTCCCTGAGCCGGTCTCTATCTTTGTTGATACCTTCGGGACCGGAAAGATACCGAGTGAGAAGATTATCCCCTTAATCAGGAAGAACTTTGCCCTGACACCGAAGGCGATCATCGAAAGCCTGAACCTCAGGAGACCGATATACAAAAAGACAGCAGTCTACGGCCATTTCGGCCGAAATGACGAAGACTTCACGTGGGAAAAGACCGACAAGGCCGATACCCTGAGGAAAGAGGCAGGACTGTAAGAAAACAAGGTTGTGACAAAGGCCCGGAACATTCCCGGATATTAGCCTTGTCTTGGCCCCGTTATTGGAGGATCCATGGTCAAACACGATGTGAAAGATATCAGTCTGGCGAAGAAGGGCAGGTTAAGGATTGAGTGGGCAGCCCAGGAAATGCCTGTCCTCAGGAGCATTGCGGAGCGCTTTAAAAGAGAGAGACCGCTGCGAGGGATAAGGGTTACTGCCTGTCTTCACGTGACAACGGAGACGGCCTCTCTCATGGAGACCCTCAAGGCAGGAGGCGCCGAGATCGGTCTCTGTGCATCGAACCCCCTCAGCACCCAGGATGACGCCGCAGCGTCCCTTGTGAAGAATTCAGGGATATCGGTCTTTGCAATAAAAGGGGAGGACACCCTGACCTATTATCGTCATATCAGGGATGCCCTTTCGATAAAGCCACAGATAACGATGGATGACGGGGCCGACGTTGTCTCTACGCTCCATAAAGATGCGAGGGCGCTGTTGAGCGGCGTGATCGGGGGGACCGAGGAGACGACGACAGGAGTCATACGACTGAAGGCGATGGCCGCGGACGGCGCCCTCGAGTATCCCATTATCGCCGTGAATGATGCCTATACAAAACACCTTTTCGACAACCGCTACGGGACGGGACAGAGTACGATGGATGGGATTATCAGGGCCACGAACAGGCTCATTGCAGGCTCTGTTTTTGTGGTCTGCGGATACGGCTGGTGCGGCAGGGGTGTCGCCATGAGAGCAAAGGGACACGGCGCACGGGTCATCGTTACTGAGGTCGATCCTTTGAAGGCCCTTGAGGCGACTATGGACGGATATGAGGTTATGACAATTAAGGAAGCGTCACGGATCGGTGACATCTTTGTTACTGCGACGGGGGACATCAATGTCATTTCTAAGGACTGTTTTACGGTCATGAAGGACGGTGCGATCCTCTGCAATACCGGCCATTTTAATGTCGAGATCGACATAGAGGGCCTCGGGAAGATGTCAAAGGCAAAGAGGGTGATCAGGGATTATGTCGAGGAGTTTACTCTCAGGAACGGCAGGAGGATCTACCTCCTTGGTGAGGGCAGGCTCATCAACCTCGCTTCAGCCGAAGGCCATCCCTCGGCGGTCATGGACATGAGCTTCGCCAATCAGGCCTTATGTGCAGAATACATGGTCAGGAATGCAAAGAGACTCGAAAAAAAGGTCTACAGCGTTCCTGAAAAGATCGACAAGGAGATTGCCCGCCTCAAACTGAAGGCGATGGATATTGCCATCGACACCCTCACTCAGGAGCAGAAAAAATATCTGCAGAGCTGGGAAATGGGAACGTAAGATTCAGTGTCTGCGCGGGGGCAGCCATGCCCCTGCGGTCAGATATAGCTGACACGAGGAAGTGTCTCTGCCTATCATATTAATCTCTCTCATCTCCACAATAGGCTCTGTCCCCTCATTCCCACCGTCAACCCCCTTGTCTGTGTCGGATATTGAATTCCTCGCGGCGCCCTCTGTATACTTAAAGTAAGAAAGTAAGGAGGTAAATATATGCCTGCCGTTAAGATTGGACCAAAACACCAGATTACGATACCCAAAGAAGTCTTTAATTCTCTTAACCTTGAGGTCGGTGACTTCCTCGACACCCGCGTTAAAGAGAATATGATTGTCCTTATCCCCAAGAGACTGGTGGCCAAAGACCAGGAATGGTTCTGGACAAAGGAATGGCAGGAAAAAGAGCGCCAGGCGAACGAAGCCATAGCGAAAGGCGATGTGACCGGGCCATTCTCAAAGGCATCCGATCCGGAAGGATCGTAGTAGCTTGATTTTAAAGGCTGGTGCGAGAGAGGGGAGTCGAACCCCTACGGTTGCCCACTGGATCCTAAGTCCAGCGCGTCTGCCAGTTCCGCCACTCTCGCATGCTTGATTGTAAAGAATGTTTTGAGGTTTCTGCAATCTTTTTGCGCGCTACAGAAAATATCCGGGGCGTTAAAGAACAGCGCATTGATTGTAAAGAATCGGTTATCTGTCAAG
>DASRZP010000117.1 GCA_035686305.1 Thermodesulfovibrionales bacterium
CCTCACCGGCGAACCCAACAGCAGAGCCGATGCGAACCTGGCAGCCCTGTCCACGACGGGCTACGTGGACCAGGTCCTCTACTATTACTCCACTCCCGATGTGCCCAGTGACGGTATAGGGCTCACCGCAGTGAGCCTGCGAACCTATGCCGACGGCCATACGGAGTTCAACCCCCTGGGCGCGGACAATTGCGCTGCGGTCTTATCAGATGATCTCTCCCTTCACATACCGGTCCTGATCTTTCATAGCCAGGCATACTGGATTGACTTCTCCTATGTCCCGAATACCCTTAATTTTGTGGCGACTGCAGCAGGAGTTGTGTCAGACACAACCCCTTACAGCTGTTCTCCCTCGACTTTGTCGGATTCCCTCAAACTTCACATGCCGGTACTCATGTTTCACAACGTGTCCTACTGGCTCGATATGATTTACGGGGGGGGCTTGACTTTTACGGCGACAGGGGCCGGGGTAAACTGACGTCCAGGGCCCCTTCGAAAATTAACGAACTTTTCATTGAAGCGTCATCACCATGCAACACAGGAGTTTTATAATAACAGAGTAAGCTGATGTAACAGTCAAATAAGACATTTATCATCAGGGTCCTTTGCTGACCGGCAGAAAGATCTGCTGAGGCACCAGAAAGCCCGAATCGGGAAGACTAACCCTCTCTTGATTCGGGCCTTTCTTTTAGAGGGTACTTGGCTGACCGCAAAAGGTAACAGAAAGCCCGGATAAAGAGCCTATCGAAAAGCGTCGGAACCTTGATCGAACGGCGACAGGCTCAAGAAATCCAAGAGAAAAGGAGGTGACGGGAATCTCGAAACGATTCAGGGTAGGGCTGACGCCGGCATTGCAGGCGTCCTGCTTCAGAAAAAGCCAAAGCCCCGGTAACGGGGTGGCGGAAAGCCACGGGTCCATTGAGGTGGATCGCCGGGCTGCCTGAGGGAAAAATTAATCTCAAGACTCAGGAGAGTGGACAATGAAAAAGATCATGATGCTTCTTGCAGTCGCTGTGCTCATGCTCGGCATGAGCGGTCAGGCAATGGCTGTATCGTCGCAGTACTTCAAAGAGGGCGACGTGGTCCGTGTTGTGTATTTCAACGGGACAGGAGGGACAGGGACAGGAACGGAGTACCTGACCGATTTGGGCCCCGTAACGTCTCTCACATCGCCGACGATGCAGAATATACTCTGGAATTACAGCAACTTCAGTCTCAGCAACCTCGGGGCCGGGGCGACTTGGGCCAATTCCTTTGTCGGCTATTATTCCGTCGCGTTGGGTGGTCCCAATGGTCTTCAGGCATGGGTGAGCGGCGGTAATGCTGCTCCTGGCGGTCAGTCGAACGCGGGCGACAGCAACTTCAATAATATTTATGACGGCGCGACCAACGTCAACGGAGCAGCCCAGGTCGCAGGCGGCTTGACACATCAATCCGTTACGCTGGCCCAGAATAATGCCAATTCCTACTATAGCAAGATGAATATCAATGGCTCCGGTACTGGGGTTATGGCCGGTTTCCTCAACGGCATGGGCAATGGCAAAGCTGATCAGAACCTCGCAGCCCTGGCTACGACCGGCTACGTGGACCAGATCCTTTATTACTACGGCAACCCGGACTCCGCCTCTGATGGCACACCGATTGGCGTGCTGAGGACCTGGGCAGACGGCCACAGCGAGCTGAACCCGACGCCGGTTCCGGCGACGTTCCTGCTCTTCGGCTCGGGCCTCCTCGGCCTTGTGGGGATCAGAAGGAAACAGGCAGTTTAAGGTTAACGACAAGAGAATTGAAAGGAGAATGAAATGAGTATCAAGAAAGGCATGAAGAAGCTGTTGACAACCATCCTTGCCGGCGCCTCCCTTCTGGCTCTCGGGGGGACCGCCTCTGCATTAAACGGGGACATAAACATTTACGGCGCCTCAGCCCAGTTCAATTTCTGGTCGAATCAGGCCCAAGGCTTCCTGACAGGCCAGGGCTGCACCGCCACCTCAAAAGCAGACTTAGACAGCGCCAACTCAATTACGAAGGGGACAGGCTGTCCAGGCGCGGGCACTGTATACTTCCGTACCTCGTCCAAGGCGTCCTTTGACGGGCCTCTCGCCGTACAGCAAAACACCACGAACCCTAACGGGACCGACTATAACCATACCGGCCCCTGCGATGGGTCCGGCGCCGATTACAGACTGATGGTAGACGAATCAACATGCGACTTCACGACCACCCACACCTGCAGTGGAACGAAGTGCGTCCAGGTTACCGGAGGCGCATCGGATGTCCAGACAACGAGTTTTAGACAGAAGTCCATCGGTAATCTAAAGGGGCCCAACGGCGGCGGCTCTACAACGAGGGACTTTACCGGTGTGAACGGCATGGATGAATCCGGCATGGTCAATTGCCGCGACATGGTCATACCCTTCGCATTTTTTGTGAACAAGAAGGTTACGGGCGGCTCTGTGACGAGTGTGACCGTTACTGCTGGGGGAAGCGGTTATGTCTCCCCGACTGTTACCTTCGGCGGCCCCGGCACGGGAGCCGTAGCGACCGCAACGGTCTCAGGAGGGGTCATCACCGCCATCAATGTTATAGCGGGCGGCACAGGCTATACCAGCGACCCTGTGGTTACTATCACGGACGGGAGTGGAACGGGCGCCACAGCCACCGCTTCAAGGACCATTGCAGACCTGACAACATCCGATGCCAAACTGATCTTCTCCGGCAAAGTAAACGACTGGTCTGACATCGGGTATGACGCACACCCCATAACAGCCTGCTGGAGACATGCAGGGTCCGGCACAGCTGCAACGCTGAACTACGCTGTGATGCCTCCGGCGGTGCTCCAGGGTATCCAGGTCGCCGGGACGTCGTCAACGAAGAATTACTGGTTTAACGACGGTACGCCCGACATGATGAACTGCGTGAACAATACGGGCAGCGTAAGCGGGGACTACGCAGTCGGTTATGCCGACGCCGACCGCCCTAACCTGGCGAACACGGTGCGGATAACGTATAACGGTGTCCAGGCAACCCGTGAGAACATCGAGAACGGTCTCTATGATTTCTGGACAATAGAGAACCTCTACACCGTTTCTCCGAGACCTGCTGATATGCAGGCCGTATGCGATTACTATTCAGTCTGCGGCCACAACACCAACACATATTATAATACCCTGAGCCAGATGAAATGGACGAAGACCACAGACCAGTCGTACCTTTCACGCAGAACCCAGTGTTGCGATAAGAATTGCAACCCAACCGGCAACCCCGGCTGCTCTGGTGTAGTTTGTAATTAACCGGTCTGAGACCAACGTAAGAAATCGCACGATCGCAAGTCAGGGCCGGAGTTTTCTTCCGGCCCTGATAATTTTTGTCCCGCCCAGGTGATCAGGACATTTGTGCAGTGTCTGAAGGAAAGAAGTCTCAGTATCGTGGCTATGAAAGCCATTGTGTTGCGGACCATCCGTCTGTGGCGTAAATTTCATCATATTGAAACAGTCCCGTAATATTCTTTTAACAGAGTTGCGGTAATATATGCGTAAGCTTCCTAAAGCAAGAAAAAAGTCGTAAACCGGTCCTTACTATTCTCTTAAGTGAACTGCCCTATTATAGGCGCTATGTTTTCAAACCAGTACAACTCGGGGTAAGCCATGGACAGGACAAACAGGCTCATCGAAACGATCAGGATTCTTATGGAAGGTGAATTCAGCGGTCATATCAAGATCAACTTTACCCAGGGAAGCATCGGGAGGGTTGAGAAGTCGGAAGAAGTGAATGATATCCTGCCCCCTTTTTATGAAGGGAAGGACAATGCCAAGGAAAAGGGAGGATCTTCTTGAAATGGTGCCATCAAGGTTTTTTTGCTCTGTCTTAGTCTCTTTCTGGTCCCTTGTCTTGCTGGCCGGTTGTGCCTCAACCGGCGGCGTCAAGCATGAAACGGCTGTAGTTCAACCTGGAGATAGCGCAGATATCAGCTATCTCTGCCGTTTGAGAAACGGGGAGATTGCCGCTTCCACGGTGAAGGTAGCGGAGGATCAACCCAGGTCCGCTCTTTATATAGCGAGGTCAGAGACGGGACCCCTTTCTCTGAGGGCGGTCAGTCCTGACGGGCCGCCGCCTCAAGTGACGGAAAGGCCCATCGAGGATGAGATCGCGGACCGGCTCACGCGCATTATTGTCGGCATGAGGGAAGGTGAGAGCAGGAGGGTCGAATTTTCATCGGAAGACATACCTCACATCAACGAGGGGAGTTATACTTCTCGTCTGGCCCGTGTCCGCAAGAGACCGAAGGAGATGAAAATGACGATAGACGAGTACCGTAACCGGACGGGTACGTCACCCGAAGCGGGACAGGTCTTTACGATCGACCCGGACTTTCCAGGACGTGTGGAGGAAATTACGGACAATGAAGTGGTCATCAGGTTTCCCGCAAGAGTCGGCTCTGTGATAGAGACCCCCTTCGGGCCCGGACTGGTCGGTGAAGAAAAAGACTACTACACCATTACCATCGATACGCAAAAGGGTGCCCTCGTCCGGGCGGGCAACCTTGTGGGTCGCGTTATCGCCCTGGATGACCGCGTCATAACCGTTGACTTCCGGAACCCCTTCGGCGGAGAGACGCTCATCTGCGATGTGAGGGTCGAAAGAATAGAAGAGAGGAAACCGATACGCAGCGAGGCTGAGAGCCACAACTGAAGTGGACCATCTCGGCCCGCGGCTCTTCTGTGTAATGCTGATGCTCATGACATTGTCCGTTCCGTCCCGGCTGTGCAGCGCCGGCGAAGGTGGAGAGATGGGTTTTGAGATCAAGGCATTCGAGATATCGGGAAACAGCCTGTTCACGCAGGAAGAACTGAAGGATGCGGTGGCTCCCTTCACCGGGCGCAAGACGGCGACAGATGTGGAGAAGGCGCGGGATGCCCTCGAAAAACTCTATCATGATGCAGGCTATCCTGCGGTCATGGTGAACATACCCGAGCAGACCATAAAGGACGGCGTTGTCAGGCTTCAGGTCATCGAAAGCAGAATCGGCAGGGTGAAGATCACGGGAAACAGATACTTTACGATGGCGAAGATCATGAGCGACCTGCCATCCCTCAGCCCTGGAAAGATCCTCTACCTGCCCGATGTGCAGGCTGAGATCAGCCGTCTGAACAGAAACCAGGATTTCAAGGTCGATCCCGTCATGACGCCGGGAAAGGAGGTCGGGACGATCGACGTGGAATTGAAGGTGGAGGACAAACTCCCTCTGCACGGGTATCTGGAGCTCAATAACAGGGCCAGCCATGACACGACCGAGTTACGGCTGAATGCCATGCTCCGCTACGACAACCTGTGGCAAAAGGAGCACTCCTTCTCTCTCCAATATCAGATGACGCCGCTGAAATCAAATGAGGTGGAAGTGATCGGCGCTTCATATGTCCTCCCTGCGCCGTGGGAGAAGGACCATCAGTTGGCCTTTTACGGCATCTATTCCGATAGCAATACAGCCTTCGGCGAGGGGTTCAGGACGATCGGGAGGGGAGAGATGGTGGGGCTTCGCTATGTCATTCCTCTGCCCCAGTATCTTCTTTACTCCCATAACATTACCATCGGCCTCGATTACAAACATTTCGACCAGGCAGAGGGCTTCGAGACGGGTGTGCAAAGCGCGCCTGTATACTATGTGCCGCTCTCATTTTCATACAGCGCGTCCCTGCCTGATGAGTGGGGAGGAGTCACCCAGTTCAGCGCGGGTCTGAACATGTCTTTTCGCCACCTAGGCTCATGGACGGAGGATAAACGATTTAACGCAAGGGCGAACTATTTTTATGCGACAGCAGGCGTCCAGCGCACCCAGAAATTGCCCTGGGGGATGGGTCTTTTCGTGAAAATTGACGGTCAGATAGCAGATCAACCCCTCATCGACAACGAACAGTATTCCGCAGGCGGCATGGAAAGCGTGAGGGGGTACAGGGAAAGCGAGGCATTGGGGGATAACGCCCTGCATGGCACCGTGGAAGTCTCTTTTCCGGACCCCCTTACGAAGCAAGAGGTGGGGAAGTGGTTTCAGATGACGCCCTTCCTCTTCTATGACGCAGCCAAGCTGAGAGTAAAGGACGCCCTTCCCGGCCAGGAAAGCAATATCTTCCTCGATGGGACAGGCGCCGGAATGCGGGGCTCCATTGCGAAGTACCTAGAGTACGAAGTAGACTGGGCTGTGACCCTGAACGCGACGGCACAGACAAAGAGGTACGGGCAGAAGGGTTATTTCAAGATCAGAGCCGTTTTTTAATCTTCAGGAGGAAGCCATGAAAGTGAGCGTCTTGCAAATCGTGCTTCGTCTGATCTGTTGTGCGATGGTCTTGTTTCCTGATTATTCACGTGCCGGCCAGGTCCAAATCCCTGGGTTTAACGGAGCGGTCATCAAGGCGCCGGCAATACCGGCGCCTGTTGCGAAACCTGCGGTCCCTGTTACCATCCCCGGCTTCTACGGGCCGGCAGTTACGGCCCCGCCTCCGACAGCGCGCCCCAGGAGTACGGATGTAATAAACATGCAGGGGATAGCCGGAATCGATGATGCTTCGACGCCAAATACCACAACCATTAATCAGAGCCAGCAGCAGGCGGTTATCGACTGGTCTTCCTTCAATATCGGCTCTGATGCATCGGTCATATTCAACCAGCAGAAGAATTCAAACTGGGCCGCTTTAAACCGGATCCGGGACAAGAATCCGAGCCTGATCTTCGGGAAGCTTTCTGCAGACGGCACTATCTATCTTATCAATCAGAACGGCATCCTTTTCGGTCCCGGCTCACAGGTGAATGTCCACAGCCTCACGGCCTCGGCCCTGAATATTACCAACGGAAATTTTCTAGGTAATGTTCTCCAGTTTAATCATGAAGATTACAATGGAACGGGACTCAATCCGCTGGCGACTGTTTCAAATCATGGGGAGATTGATGCTGCAGACACGGGATATGTATTCCTCATGGCCCCCCGCGTGGAGAACTATGGGACGATAACCGCCCCTATCGGCCAGATCGGCCTCGTGGCCGGGACTGACATGGCATTCTTGTCGCCTTCCTTGAGCGACACATCGAGGTCGGGCTTTTATATAATTCTCAATGACGATTTCAAGAAGCCGAAAAGCAATGACGCCACATTCGGCAATGCCGTGAATAGGGCAGGCGCCGCCTTGAATTCGGATGGAGGCATTGTCGGCATGTACGGGAACAACGTCGACCAATGGGGAATAATCCGTTCCATGACCGCCTTCAAGAACAGGCAGGGCCAGGTTGAGCTGAGGGCTGCAAACAAGATTACAACCTATGACGGCAGCAGCATATCTCTTCCGGTGAACCTGACTACAACCGATACGGTCAACAGTACCTTTGACATTCAGCCTCATGTCGATATGGGCGGCCTGCAGCAGCCGACAACCTCAGGTGTGTCGGCTCCGACCCCTGTGGCGGCGATCGAGCTTAACGGTGTCATTCAAGCGCCGACCGGAAAGATCACGCTGAGCGCCGATAAAAGGGTATATCTTGGTGAAACAGGCGTTATTGACGTGAGCGGCGTTAAGGCGGAGTTGCCCGCTAATGTCCTGACGGACTTCAAGCTGACCTCCGTCGAGCTCAGAGACGATTATGCGGAGAAGGACGGAGTACTCCAGGGGCAGAAGATTACGACGCCCCTTCTCTCAGGCTCATCCATCGGCGACGTTTCGCAAGCCATACTGACCCGTGAGAAGACGCCCGCCGAGCGGAGCATCGGCGGAGATATAAGGGTGATAACCGATCCGTCTACAGGGGCCCTTTCTTATGTGAGACAGACCGGAGAGATCAACGTAACGGCTGCAAGCGGCGACGTCATCGTAAAAAAGGGGGCTCTTATCGATATCTCCGGGGGAGCCGTCACTTACAGGGACGCTATGATAAATTCCACGAAACTGTTGTCCGGAACGAAGATCTACGATATCAGTAATGCCCCCGCTAATCTTCATTACGACGGGATCCTGGGACAGTACGAAGAGACCAATGAACGATTCGGCATAACAAAATCTTATGCGGGTCTGTATTACGGAGGCGCAGCCCCGCTCATGACCTATGTGAGCAGATATACTCAGGGGGGTGACGCGGGTTCACTTCTTCTCTCGGCACCCAAGATCGTGCTCGACGGCCAGCTCAAGGGGAGCGTGACGAGCGGCCCCTACCAAACTGCCTGGACGAAGCAAGAATCTTTTTCTTCAACCTCTGATTATCTGTCCGCCCTGACCCTTTCGGTGGCCAGGGGTTTGGAAGCCCCCAGGAAGGGGACTGTGACAATCGGCAATGAAAATCCCACAGCGAATCCGAAGTCAAACACAACGGCAATTTCGATAGTATCTGATTCGCCGCCTCAGGACGTCAAAGCTGATTCCCCTTTGCAAACCGGTCAGACGGTGCTTTCTGCGAAGACCCTGGACGAAGCGGATTTGGGAACTCTGAAACTTTATGCAGACCTGACGATCACGACGGCACAGAATGTCAGCCTCCAGATTCAGCCCGGCGGCGCCTTTTCGGCTTCGGCGCGCAGGATCGAGCAAGAGGGGGAAATCAAGGCGCCTTCGGGAACCATTGGCATGTTCCTCTGGCAGGACCCCACGAGCAGGGAAGATCTGAACGGAGGCGTCCGGACTCCCGATCAAGGGTATGTGCCGGTCCAGGAGAGGATTATTCTCGGTTCATCAAGCCGGCTCGATGTCTCAGGCGAGAAGATTGATAATAGGTTGGCCGGAAAAGCAGGCAACACCTCAATCAAGTCCGGCCAGACCGGAGGCGGGACCGTCGCCCTCGTGGACGAGACAGACCTTGGTCAAGGCGTTTTCATACAAGACAAGGCGGTGGTAGATGTGAGCGGCGGTTATCTTATCGATCAGAAGGGAAAGGTTGCAGGAGGGGACGCGGGCAAGCTCAACATCCAGGGATCGAACATCATGCTCGGTGGCGATCTCAGGGGATATACTCTGGCCGATGTGAACGGCAAGAGCAAAGGAGGCGCCATAACCCTGGTGTCAACAGATGTGCAGGTGTCTAAGGCGCCTCAGAACTGGTCCGGTTTCAATGCCTATAAAGACGATGTCCCCAAAGAGTTGAAGAATAGATTTGTACTGGCCGAGAGCAGGCTTGACGATACCGGCTTTACCCAGATCACGCTTAAGAGCCTCAACGATGTTATTGTAGAGCCTGACACAACCCTTTCTCCGTCGCCTGTCAGGCTGAACAGTCCCCAGCCCCTTGGTCAGGCAGGGGCAGCGGCATCCCCGTCTGCAACAGGCGGGGTCCAGGGACGACCGGATCTGATCCGCGTTGATGATTCCATAGCCGGGCCGTCTTCATTCACCGCAGTCGCAGGTTCACCCTTCCAGGGCTCTGCCCAGCATTACGGAGGGAATTTGATAGAAATAGGCAGCCTCGCCGGTACTATAGCGATTGGGTCAGGCTCTTTGGTCAGGACAGCCCCTGCGGCCTCGTCATCTACGGGTATATCCCTTAATGCGCCGATTGTCGACGTGGCGGGGTCCTTGAAATCTCCGGGCGGGAACATTCGTATCACCGCTACAGTCGGCGACGTAAAGCTCGAAAAAAATGCCGAAGTAAATGCCGCTGGTTATCTCCGACCCGATCCGACATCGACACCCAAGGGTGCCGCCGTCAATTATCAGCCTGTGGACGCAGGAAATGTTGCGTTGTACGCAGCTGCTTACGGTGGGAAGCTGGTATTGAATGAGGGGTCGACCATTGATATCTCGGGAAGCCGCGCTGTAACAAACAGACTGGTGTCGGGCGAAGGCATGGTCTCGTACAGGGACGCCGGCAATCCGGGCAGTCTCACCCTGAGCTACTTTGACAAGCTGACATTCAATGGCACAGTGGTCGCCGGGGCGAACATGAAGAATGTTCAGGGCGCTGCCCTGACCGTGAGCAAGACGGATTCTGTGAACGGAATGGATGTCTCGGCTGCTGATATGAAGAAGTATCGGGATATGGGCTTCGATGATCTGACGCTGAAGAGTCTGAACTCCCTCAGATTCACCGACGTGATGGACGTCACGATCGGACGTAAGCTTACCCTTGACGCCCCGATTATCCTGGGGGCCGGACAGGCGGTAACACTGGGAGCGCCCTGGATCGTTCTTTCCAACAGAAATTCGGCCTCTCCCCAGCCTCCTCTTCCTCAGATTACCTCGCTCCGGGGCCTTCTTACTCTTTCCGGCCAATGGATCGATGTGATCGGCTCCGTCCAGTTAGGCGGCTTTCAAAACGTCACCCTTGATGCGGTGCGGGATATTCGCTTAAGCGAAGCTCTGTACGACAGCGTGACAAGCGGAAAACTGGTTGTCACCGGCAACCTGGCTATGGATGCAGACCGGATATACCCCGGTAATGCCTATTCGTATTTGCGAGGGAGCAACACGATCCTCCCTTCCTTTTATTCGGACTACACTCTCCATGCCGACGGACAGGTCACTATTCAGCATACGGACGAGAACGGCAAAGTCATTGCCGGGCATTCCGGCGAACCAATCTATTCAGCAGGAGGCAGTCTGACTGTCGAGGGCCTCAAGGGGATTGATATCGAGAACGGCTATCTTGCAGCCCCTATGGGAGCCATCAAACTCAGCGCTCCCGGACAGCGGATTTACCTCACAGACAGCAGTGTGTTGACGATTGCAGGAAAGATCCCGGTCAATTACGGTCTTATCGATTCGAGCAATGTCTGGGTTGAACAAAACCAGGCTCCTTTCGACGGAAGCAGTCTTCCACAGAAAGGCATCACCCTTGACGCCGGCGCAGGTGATGTGATTGTGATGAAGGGAGCTAAGATCGATGTGAACGGCGGAGGTTCTTTTTTCGGGTATAAGTTCCAACCGAGCGTCCAGGGCAGCAGCGATCCCCTCACCAAACCCGGGCGCTATATCGTGTTCAAGGACAATTCATTTGAGATGCCGGGGACTGCGGTTTATCTGAACGGAGGCGGCGGCCTCAGTGCGGGGATGTATACGCTGCTTCCGCTCGATGCGCAGAACCCTCAAAATGCCCGGTATGCCTTCATGCCGGGGGCCTATATTCTTGAGGTCCAGGCGGGCACCGTACTGCCCGGACCGGGCTCTCTCTCAAAGGACGGGTATCCCCTCGTTGTTGGATATCGAGCCGTAGCTGATACATCTATCGTCAGACCACGACCTCAAGTCTATAGCGTGAGGTCTGCGAGCGATGTTTTAGCTGAAGAAGGGAGTTATGTTAAGCCTGATCCTATGATTTCGGGCGATGGCGGAAGCATAGCGATGAAGGGAAGCACAACGATTATTGATGGAGATCTGCTTGCTTCTCCCCTGAACAGTGGTTTTGCGGGCGGCACACTTTTACTGAGCGGGAAGGACATCATTGTTCAATCGCAAACAACGCAACTGAACAGCGGGTTCGGTTTTAAGACTGCCATTCCCAATAATCTCCGGGGAACCCTGACCGTAAGTGCCGACAGTATTTCGGGCAGGGGATTTCAGGATGTCAGTCTAGGGGATGAGAATACCAACACCATAACGATCAAGAACGATTCGAAGGTGGATGCTTCGGAGATCTCGCTTAATGCGAACCAGAAGATAACCATTGAATCCGGTGCGCAGCTTCTTGCCCTGGCACAGACGGGCTTCGGCGGGATCGACCTGAACTCGCCGGCAGGGACGGCAGTGGTGCAGAAAGGAGCCGTGCTTCATGCCTCCCACGAGATTAATATCAACGCTGGGGCTCAGGACATCCAGGGAGACCTGCAAGTGGATCACAGCGCCCTGATGCTTAACGGTACGGACATATTCTTCGTCCCCGATTCATACGCCGGGCCGAAACAGGCGGGCCTTTATATTACGGACAGCCTGTGGGGCAAATATAGCGCGAGCGAGGAGATTACCCTCCAAGCGGGCGACATACAGTTTATGGAATCAGTCAATCTTTCGGCCGCTAAGAGCCTGACACTTGATACGGGCCGGATCGTCGCCGCAGGCAACGGAGCCTCGGTAATTCTCGGCGCCCCGGAAGTCAGTCTGAAGAATTCAGGACCATCGTCGACATTATCGGGTACTCCGGGAGCGGGGACATTTTCTGTGGGCAATGCGAATGAGGTCAAGCAGATCGATCTTGGCAGCGGCGACGTTGTCTTTAGCGGTTTCAGGTCCATTACGCTCAATAGCATTGGCGATGTGACGCTGCGTGGAAAAGGAAGCATGAGCACGGGGAGCGCAGGACTTGTCATAAACGCCGCGCGTGTCACGACCGGCAGCACGACAGCCGCGGCTGTAACGAATCCTGACGGCACTACATCGGCGCCGATTACGGCTGCCAATTTTGTGGTGTATGCAGGCGCCAATTACTCCAATGACCAGGACAGTCCCAATCCTGCCGGCAACATCACCATTGGCAACAGCGGCGGCGCGACAGGTCAGTCCTCTACCCCCGGAGGAATGCTCGAATTCGTGGCAAAGAAGATCGATCTGTCTACGATCGTGCAGCAGGATGGCGGGACTATCAGACTTACGTCGGCCAACGCGGGAGGCGGCGACGGCATATTCCTTCACCGCGGCGCCCAAATACTCGCGGGAGGAACCGATGACGCTCCTGGAGGCAGAGTCACGCTGCGTTCGGACAACGGAAGCATCGTTCTCGATCGTGGATCGACGATTGACGTCTCTGCTGGGCAACAGGGCGACTCGGGAATGTTGACTCTGGCTGCACCTATGGGAAGCGTTATAGTCAACGGCGAACTAAAGGGAGCCGCCCGTAACGGCAAAGGCGGATCATTTGAGCTTGATACCAGTAAGCTTTCTGAGGAAGACATGACGGGTCTCATCGGGACCCTTAACGCGGGAGGCTTTACCGAGTCAGTCGATCTGCGGGCCCGAAGCGGCAATATCGATATTGCCGCAGACCAGAAGCTTACGGCGAACCATGTCAAGCTCACTGCCGATGATGATACGTCAGACGCGAGCGGCAATCTCCTCTATGGGAAAGTCACTCTTCTTGGAACGATCGACGCCTCATCGTCTCCCGGAGCCGGGAAAGTCGAGCTCTATGCAAACAACGATATCAACGTCGCAGGCGCTATAAGAGCAAAGGGGACAGCGAAGGGCGAGGAGGATGTGGTGCTCTCGTCGGAGAACGGCTCTGTCAATCTTCAGTCCACAGGGCTGATCGATGTCACGGGAAAGGGGATCGGCCAGGGCGTGGTCCATCTCCGTGCGCAGCAAAAGGGAAATGATGCGAAAATGAACCTGGACGGTACGATTGCGGGCGCGTCGGCGGTCTACGCCGAGGCCTTTAAGCTTTACGATTATGACGGCGACCTAGCGATAGGGGATAAGACCATCCAAACGTGGATGGCTGATACGCAGAATTTTATGGGAAAGGCAAACACATCACGGCTTCTGGCAAATCAGGCAGGATTATCAGACTCCTTCCATCTTCTGCCGGGTATTGAAGTGCGAAGCAGCGGAGACATCAGCCTGAACACGGCCTGGGATTTGTCGTCGATGACCAAGAACAAGTACGATTGGCGTTACGGCGGGGAGCCGGGTGTCCTGACTCTTCGTGCGGCAGGAAACCTGAACATCAATGAGAATCTCGTTGATCACCCGACAACAAATATAAGCAGCCTCAGGGCTTCGTCTGTCCGTAATTCCTGGGCCCTTAATCTGACAGCCGGTGCGGACAGGTCAAGCGCAAATTATATGGCGGTCAAGAAAGGGTCCGGAGACCTTTTCATTGCGGAGCAAACCGTTGTCTACACCGAGAGTGCGCCAATCGGCTTTGCCTCCGGGAACGACACGGTTATGGGAGCAGGTAGCCGAACTGGCTATATGATTAATGATACTCTCGGTTACAATGTGGCTTCTTACGGCGGATCCATTCAGGGATATGTTGGCCGGGACCTCATCATAAGAGGCGGGGCTATTCAGACAGCTACTGGCGATATCTTCATCAGTATTGGGAGGGATCTCAACCTTGATTTCAGTTCCGGCCATCTGGGGGCCATTCGCACCACGGGTCAGGCCCCGGCAGGCCCGCCCTCGGAAGGAGATCCAACGCCTACGACATATGATCAAGGCAACCCGTCTTCGTATGATCCGAAGAATGACTATTGGAGGTATGCCGGAGGCGGCGATATCGCTCTGAATATAGGCCGATACGCCGGAACTTTCAACGATACTACAGGCTGGCAGACTTCTCTGGACCTTAAAGCATGGGACTCTTTCACACCGATTAATATTACGAATGCGGCGTCAGGCGAATCTATTGCTTACGGGCAGTTCTCGGCTAACTACACAGATGGAACATCGGGTCTTGCCACCATGGGCGGCGGCAATCTCACCGTCCGCAGTGGAGGAGATTTCATGGTCCAGGCAGGGACTTTTGGAACCGGCGACCTGGCGATCTATTCAGGCGGCAACATTATGGGAAGATTTTTGAATATGAAGGGACCGGGAGAACCGGGAAAGGAGACACCAGGGCGAGGATATCTCCAAGCCATGGGGAATTTTGGCAGCGCTGAAGCGCGCCAGCAGATAGAGCTTTTCAACAGCCTTATGTCAGTAAGCGCCTCGGGTGATGTCCAGGTCGGAGCTGTTTTGAATCCTTCACTCGCGAGCGATCAGGTCAATAACGACAGAATTGCTTATTTTGTGAATTGCACGTACACGCCGAACTCGGGCATCACGGTGAAGGCAGGGGGTGATGTGACAATAGCCGGAAAGTCTCCTTTCTATCAGAATGGTTCAAATTCGATTTACGAAACAGTCCTGCCTGCGACATTGAATGTTCAGGCCGGGGAGAACATCTTCCTTTTGAATAATGTTACGCTAACGTCCTCCCCCGCCGGCAATCTCACGCTTGATGCTCAGAGGGGAGACATAAGAGGATCATATTTGGATGCTTCCAGGAATGTCCACACTGCCTCCGTGCTGATGTCGGATATCGCTCCCGAATACTGGTACGGGCTCTTCAATATTTACAGCACCGCAGCAACTGAGAACGAAATCAACAACAACTGGATCAAGAACAGGACTTACAACTATCACGGTTTCTACAAGCCGTCTGATGCCTCTAAACAGGCAGGCGCCAAGCCTTTGCACCAAGACGATCATCAAGCCATTGAGATTCACGCGGGCGGGAATATCGAAGACCTGAAGGTGGCTCTGCCCAAGAAGGCCGACGTGAAAGCGGGGGCTGATATCCTCGATATTGTTTACGAAGGGCAGAACATTGATCCAACAGATATATCGACGATCAGAGCCGGCGGCAATATCGCCATGCAATACGCCACGGTAAACACGACTTCCGCTCAGGACGCCCAACCCCACAACGGCTTCATCCAGGGAGGTCCGGGTATCTTTGTGGTCCAGGCAGGAGGCTCGATCGACCTTGGATCGCTGAAAGACGGCATACAGACAATCGGCAACGGCGCGAATGCCTCTCTAGGAACGGGAAAGAGCAGCCTGATTGTTGTTGCAGGCTACAATCAGGACCTTACCCTGGCCGGCGTGAGTGGCTTTTTCAGCGAGATTCGCGATTCCGGCGACCTCTATAGCGTGCTCCTGGCAGGAGCGAAGCAGGAAGACGCGGAAAAGCTCGTGAGCAGGATAACGTCGGGACAAGCAAAGGCCATGCTTGACAAGATGCGCGCAGACGCGGGGAGCGAAGACGCTTTCTATAAGAAGCTTACCTCCGGGGGTGATAAGCAGGACGCAGATGAACTCCTCGCAAACACCAGGGCTGACACGACACGCTTCCTGGGTGAGGCCAAGCAGGGCACAGGCTATATCAACATGACCTCTTCTCAGATAGGAACATCCATCGGCCAGTCCGATATCTTTGTTATCGCCAACGGCAGCGATACAAGCAAAGGGAGCCTGAATCTCGGAAAGACCGCCTTGCCCATCGCAGGCAGCACAAATACAAAGACCGGTATCGCGACCGGCGGCGGCGGGGCGATCAATATTTTTGCGCGGGAAGACATCAATGTTCAGGAATCCCGGGTCATGACCTTTTACGGCGGCGACATCACTGTCTGGAGCGACGACGGCAACATCAATGCAGGAAGGGGATCGCGGACCGCTGTCAGCGCTTCACCGCCGAAGAAGGTGCCTACTGCGGTGCAGGGTGTCTACGCGACAGTGTTTACACCGCCTGCCGTCGGAAGCGGCATCCGCGCTGTAACGTACGGAGACAACCCTCCGCCGCCGGGAAATATTCATCTCTTTGCGCCGACGGGCATTATTGATGCGGGCGAAGCAGGTATCGCTGGGGGACAGATAATCCTTGCGGCGCAGCAGGTTGTCAATGTGTCCAATATATCATTTTCCACGGGTTCTGTCGGCCTGCCGGCGGCGGCATCGGGAACGGCCGGCATCGGGACTCTGTCAGGCACAGGAGCGTTGGCAGCGGCCACGACCCAGCTTTCGCAGGACTCTGCTGCGGTGAGCGCGACAAAGGCGGCGCAGGCATCCCAGCTGATTGAGAGCATCGTGCCGAAGTGGATCGAGGTGAAGGTCATCGACTTTGTCCAGGATGATAATCAGGATGAAACCAAGAAAGATGAGAATAAGAAGAACTGAAGGAGACTTTGAAAGTGAACAGAAAGGATTTAGTTATGGCGAGGCATGCAGTAACGAAGATGTTATTGACTCTCATTGGACTGGCGTTCTTCTGCTGCGTCTGCACGGTGCCGGACGCTCATGCCTGGTGGGACGCAAAGTGGAAGCAGAGAAAGAAGATCCAGTTTGACACTTCATCAAAGGGCGCTGATATTAAAGATGCCCTTACCGACGTGCCGGTGCTCCTTCGCCTCCATACCGGCAACTTCAGTTTTTCGAGCGCCAAGACAGACGGCTCTGACCTCCGTTTCGTAAGCTCCGACGATAAATCGCCGTTGAAATTCCATATCGAGAAGTTCGATCCGAAGGAAGAGATCGCTCTGATCTGGGTCAAGGTCCCCAGGATATCCGGGGGTTCCAACCAGGATTCTGTCTGGCTGTACTACGGCAACCCCTCCGCGCCCGACGGTCAGGACACAGGGGGCACCTATGATGTGAACCAGGTGGCTGTCTATCACTTCGGTGAAAAGGAAGGGAATCCAAAAGACTCGACAGCCTACGGCAATCATGCAACCTCATTTTCAGGGAAACTGGGATTGCCTTCCGCCGTCGGAAACGGGGTCCAATTTAGCGGATCCGGGGCAAAGATGACGATCGCTAAAACACCGTCATTTAATTTTGCAAAGGGGTTTACCTTTTCAGCCTGGGTCCGTCCCAGCCAGCCCACAGGCAACGTAACCCTTTTCTCGTGGGGAGAACGGGGTGAGTCCATCATGATAGGCATTGACGATATGAAGGCGTACAGCAGCCTCGACCTCGGAGGAGGGCGGAATGGTTCTACTCTCAAGACAGCGGTCTTGGACCCGAAACACTGGCACCACCTGGCTCTCACCGTAGATCCTGAAAAGCATATCACGCTGTACGTTGACGGTGCCGAGGCTGCTTCGAGCAAATTCAAGGGGACAGTGCCGGCGCCCTCCGGGGATATGGCCATTGGCGCCTCGGCAACCGGGATCAATTCCTTCGCAGGAGACCTCGATGAGGTGGAGTTGTCTAATATTGCGAGAACGGGGGCCTGGATCAAAGAGGCATTCCAGAGTCAGGGACAGGATGGTCTGCTCACGTCTGTCCTTGACGAAGAGTCAGGCAGCGGAGAGACCGAATCGCTGACGGTCCATCTCATGAGGGTCATTGTCCGGACCATAACTCTCGACGGCTGGCTCATTATCGGTTTCCTCGTCATCATGGGTTGTGCGTCCCTGTTTATCTTTCAGCGGAAGGTCATGACGCTCCGCCAGTCGAGAAAGGGAAACGAAGTATTTTCACAGTCCTTCCGCCAAATCGGGCATCTCACGGAACTGCTCGAAAGAGATCAGGACTTTCTCGGCTCGTCTCTCTACAAGGTCTATTCCGCCGGATGCGAGGAGTTGAAGAGATTGGCCGAGAAGACAGGAGAATCGTCTACCAAGGGGAAGGGCCTCTCCGGAAGGGCCATGGAAGGATTCAGGGCCGCCGTTGAGAAAGAGGCGATGTACGAGAGCAGGAGGCTGTCAGCCGGGATGGTCATCTTGAACATGAGCGTTGCGGGCGGGCCTTTTCTCGGTCTCCTGGGCACGGTCTGGGGTGTTATGAACACCTTTGCCAACCTGGCGGAGAGCGGTGAGGCGAATCTTACTGCCATTGCGCCGGGTGTTGCCTCGGCCCTTGCCTGCACGCTTGCGGGGCTCTTGGTCGCCATCCCCTCTCTCTTCGCAAGCAGTTATGTGACCGGTTACATCAAGAACGTGAATGCAGACATGAATGTCTTCATAGACGATTTTATCCTCAGGCTGCAGGAGGAACGGGGAGACGGACGATGAGAAAGAACCCTTATGATGACAATGAAATATACGATGAGATCAATGTGGTTCCGATGCTGGACCTTGCCTGGAACCTTCTCCTCGTGTTTATGATCGTTGTGACCGCTTCGGTCCAGGGCATCAGCGTCAACCTTCCGAAGGCGAGCGCGGCAACGGGCAAGGTGAAGGCGACAACAAAGGCGATAACCATTACAGCGGAAGGAACGATCTACCTTGACAGCTTCCCTGTGACCATGGGAGAACTGGAGGATAGGCTCCGCCAGTACAAGGCTGCAGACCCCAATTTCCCGGTGGTGATCCGTGGAGATGAGAAGATAGAATACAAGAGTGTTATCGAAATTCTCGATCTCCTGCAGAAACTGGAGATCAACCAGCTTGCGCTCGTGACGCAGAAGCTTGTCAAGTGAGGAGCTGAGAAGAAACGGGGACCATGCCCGCGAAGCAGGATAAGAGAATCTCCGTTGTGTCGTGGGCGCTGTTTGGCCTGATGGTGGTTATTATAGGAGCGGCAGTCTATATAGTGAAGGGTGTCCTGTCCGGCGACAGTCCCCAAAAGAAGAGTAACCTTACCACGGTGACGCTCCTGAAGCCGCCTCCGCCGCTTCAGATAAAGGAAAAGCCCCCGGAACCTGAGCAGTTCAAAGAGCAGAAGAAGGAAGAGATTTTTACCGAGGCGCCGCAGGATGTCTCGCAAAGACCGGGCGATCAGGACAGTACTCCTGCAGGTGACAACCTCGGCGTGGATGCTGAGGGAACGGCAGGCGGCGACGCCTTCGGACTGGTTGGAAAGAAGGGAGGAAAGAGCCTTATTGGCGGAGGGGGAACTGACGGCGGCCTGGGCAAGCTGTCACTGTTGACGAAATTCTCCGGCTATACCCGCCTTGTGGAGGCAGAAGTCAGAAAGAAAGTGATGAAGCGCCTTGATGAAGAAGGCGGTATACCAAAGGGAAAGCTTCAGGCGGTTGCGCGGGTGAGCGTGGACGGCAAGGGTGTGATCGTCAGCTACAGGATTATCGGCTCTTCGGGGGACCATAGGATGGACGAAGCAATCAATAAGGCCCTCAACTACGCAAAGATCAGCGAGCCTCCGCCCGACGGAATGCCCAGGACAATGGTCATTAAAATTACTTCCCAGGGCTGAGGCATGACAAGGGAGGGGGAGCATTTTGCACAGCCTTGGATAAAGGAATTTGTCATAATGAGCGCAAGCGGTGAGATAACCGGGCATCGGACTCGTCCTCGGGCCGCACACGGTAGAACAGGTGGGCTGATGGCGGCCGGTCAATCGTATTCCCGGTTGTCAGGGACGGGAATGCAACGATGATTCGCACGTTTGCCGTTATTCTTCTGCTGATTGTTGTGACCGCAGCTGTCTATTGGCAGGTGAGGTCTCATGATTTCGTGTATTACGACGACCAGGAGTACGTTTTTGAAAATGCGCATATTCATGATGGCCTGACGTTGAAGGGTGTCCGATGGGCCTTTACAACTACCTATGCAGCGAATTGGCACCCCCTGACTTGGCTTTCTCACATGGCTGACCAGCAGGTTTTCGGAGGAGCGCCGGCTGGACCGCACTTGGTGAATGTACTTCTCCATATTCTCAGCTCTGTCATGCTGATGGTGGTGCTCTTGAGGATGACGGGTGCGTTTTGGCAAAGTGCCCTCGTTGCGGCTTTATTCGCCATCCATCCCCTTCACGTGGAATCGGTAGCCTGGGTGGCTGAACGGAAGGACGTGCTGAGCACATTCCTCTTTATGCTTACGCTTCTCCTATATGTGCGGTATGTCGAGCATCCGGCGATGACCAGATATCTTGCATCGCTTTCTTGCTTCTTCTTTGGGCTCATGGCAAAGCCGATGCTCGTGACGCTGCCCTTCGTGCTGCTCCTCCTGGATTTCTGGCCGTTGAAGCGTTTTGATCATTTGTCGTTTCTGCGAAATATGAGACAGTCGGTGGGAAAGTCCCTGGCGCGCATAGTCCTCGAAAAACTCCCGTTCTTCCTGTTATCGGTACTTTCGTCCGTCATTACCGTAGTGGCACAACAGAGCGCAATGCCCTCCTTTCGCCAGTACCCCCCGGGTTTCCGGATGGGCAATGCAATAAACTCATATGCGACCTATCTCATCAAGATGATCTGGCCTTCTGATCTGGCTGTTTTCTATCCGTTGGCGTCTCAGTTCGATCCCTGGAAGCTGGCCGGGGCGGGGACGTTACTTGTAGCGGTATCACTATGGGCGGTCACGGTGTCGCGAAAACGTCCCTATATCCTTGTCGGATGGCTGTGGTATCTTGGCACCCTTGTTCCGGTCATCGGCATCGTTCAAGTCGGATCACAGTCCATGGCAGACCGCTATACATATGTACCATCAGTCGGAATCTTCATCATGACAGCGTGGGGTCTCTCGGAGGCGGTGGCAAGATGGTCCCGTCTTAAGACTACTGCCGTGGCCTCAGCGGTTATGGTGCTCATCGCCTTATCAGCTCTGACATGGGTACAAATCGGCTATTGGAAAAACACGTTCACGCTTTTTACCCGCTGCGTTTCTGTAACGCAAAACAATCATGTGGCTCTCGGTGTGCTCGGAAAATATCTGTTAAAGAAGGAGCAGCCAGCCGAGGCACTGGTATTTCTGCAGCAGTCTCTAGCGTTGAAGCGTGATGATGCTGAAGTACAGCACGGGATTGGTACGGCCCTGTTCAAACTCGGGAGGGAGGCCGAGGCTGCTGCGTATATTTCGAACGCAGTACGACTGAATCCAAAGGACGCACGTGCTCATCACGACCTCGGAATACTCATGCGCAGGAGCGGCGACTCCGACGGCGCTGTTAGGGAGTTTCAAGAAGCTGTCCGTATCGAGCCCGATGATCTGTCTTATCACTTCGAGTTGGGCGTCTCTCTTGTTGATGCGGGACGACTGGACGAAGCGATTGAGCAGTACACCGAGGTATTGAGGCAAGACCCCGCTCACGCAAATGCCCATGTCAATGTCGGCGTTGCGCTGGCACGGAAGGGAAACATGAGCGAGGCAATAGAGCATTTTTCAAGGGCCGTCGAACTCGCTCCGACCGATGAGACGGCACGCCAAAACTTGGAACTCGCAAGGCGCAGGCTGGTCGCTGTCAAGAGCGATAGAACGTAATTGATATCTCTCTACACGCCTGTCCGGCAGTCGGCACAATTGGCGTTAAGGGTAAAGCAGCTTCTGCAAGTCTCGTCTTCCGAGGGTATGCACCGGTGACCTCTGTACAGTCGGCATAATGCCTTCTTGTCATTGATCCGTCTGAGGACCCACATCTCGTATTCCTTCTTCTTTTTCGCAAAATCCCGTGGATTCATCTTTATCGCCTCCTTTCACTATCGGCGTCTATTATCGCCATGGGACGTTACACAATGATGACGCTCCTGCGAAAAGTTTGTGAAATATTTTCGATAAGCGATGGAGCTTTGTAAACCCTGCTCGGGCGAGATAGTTTGATGCAACTCGAAGGTAAATTTAACGATAAGATAACATGGCTGTAATATCCGGGCAACATTTGGAGAGCATAATATACCCTGAGAAAATGATTCTCACAATGTATGCTCAAGCCATCCCTGGTGACTTGTCTGTCGAAATAACAAAAGACGGAATGAAGCCGTGAGATCATCGAAACACTACAAATGGCTTGCAGTATTTTTACTCTTGTTCGTGCCGCTTCTCTTTGTCCCTGCAGACGCCGTCAGCGGGGCGCAGGGACGTTCATTGAATCTCGATTTTAGCGGGATTCCCGCCGGCGAGGGGGTCCCCCTTCCCTGGAAGATCAGGCTCAAGGAGGGGAAGGCCGATGCGAGCATAGCCTCAGAAAAGGGAGGGAATATCCTCCATCTCATATGCAGGGAATCGTCGTTTTCCGTCGAGAGGGATGTCTCACTCGACATTGCCGACTCTCCGCATCTGAGCTGGACATGGAAGGTAGTGAGGGCGCCCGTGTTCGGTGACGTACGGAAGAGAAGATATAACGACCAGGCGCTGCAGCTGCTCGTGGCCTTCGAAAACAGAAAAGTCATCAGTTACGTCTGGGACTCGAATGCGCCGGCGGGAACGATCACGGACGAATCACTGGGATGGCCTCTTAACCTGAAGATAAAGGTCATTGTGGTAAAGTCGGGAAGTGAAGATATGGGGAAATGGATAACCCATGAGAGAAATATCTACGAGGACTATGTAAGCCTTTTTCAGGAAGAGCCCCCGATGCTGAGAGGTGTTCGAATTCAGACGAATACACAACACACCATGGACATCGCCGAGGGTTATATGAGGCTGATTTCTTTCAGCAGATCCTCGCCGTCGCAATCCTTTGGGCAAGTGAGATGAAGGTCAGGGCCGCACAAGTCTTACTCGCAATGTTGATCACTTTCACGGTGATGCTCTGCGTCCCGGCGTCTTCTTCTGCGGGCTCTTTTCGCCCCGTTGACGACAACGACGCCGTCACTCTTCCCGGAAACGTACATCCTCTTGCACGGCCGGAATACGATCGGGGCGAGAGCGACCCTTCGTTGCCTATGGAGCGAATGATTCTGGTATTGCATCTCACGCCCGATAAGCGCGCAGAACTTGACGCGTTTCTGGCCGATCTCCACGATCCCGCTTCTTCCCATTTCCATCGCTGGCTCACTCCAGAGGAGTTCAAAGAACGGTTCAGTCCATCTTCTGACGATATCGACATGATACTGCACTGGCTCCGGTCCCATGGCTTCGCTGTCGAGGATGTTGCACGAGGGAGCATGTGGATCAACTTCTCGGGCGCCGTGGTCGATGTCGAACGCGCATTCCATACAAGGATACATGACTACGATATCGAAGGCCGGCTCTATCATGGGAATGTCCAGGACCCTTCAATCCCCCGAGCTTTTTCTGGTCTTGTGGCCGGAGTGGTCTCGCTCCACAACTTTCCCCGCAAAATGATGAACAGCGGCGCCGCACCGATAGCTCAAAGGGAAAGATCTCCCGATTACACCATCGGGTCAACCCATTATCTCTCTCCTGCCGATTTTGCAACTATTTACAACGTCAATGCTCTGTACAGTACCGGAATTGACGGCAGCGGCCAAAGCATCGCCATTGTGGGCCGCACCCATCCTCCGAGCTCCAACTGGGCAATATTCCGAAGTATGATGGGCCTGTCCGCAAATCCTCCACAGGTGATAGTCAATGGGCAAGATCCTGGTTCAGTCAGCGCTGACGAGAATTTTGAAGCAGACCTGGATGTAGAATGGTCGGGCGCGGTGGCGAAGAATGCCTCTATCCTATTTGTAGTCTCGAAGTCGACTCAATCAACAGACGGCGTCGACCTCTCTGCACAGTACATCGTCAACAACAATCTCTCTCCGGTCATGAGCACCAGCTTCGGGTCGTGCGAGTCGGACCTCGGAACGTCGGGAAACATCTTTTACAATAATCTCTGGCAGCAGGCCGCCGCACAGGGCATTACCTCCTTCGTGTCGTCGGGCGACTCGGGCGCAGCCGGCTGCAACATAGGCAGCGATCCAGTGGGATCGGGAAGGGCGGTGAACGGACTCGCCTCTACTCAATATAACGTGTCGGTAGGAGGCACCGAGTTTAGTGAAGGGACAGGCACTTACTGGAATTCGACGAACGGCAGCGGCTACTCTTCTGCCATAAGTTACATCCCGGAGGTCGCCTGGAACGAGAGTTGCGTGCCTACAGGATGCCTATGGGCCACGGGCGGGGGGTCTTCTTCGAAATATAGCAAACCGTCCTGGCAGGTATCGCCTGGCGTTCCTGCCGATGGCAAACGGGACGTGCCCGATGTCGCCCTCAGCGCAGCCGGCCACGATGCCTATCTCGTCGTCTCGCAGAATGGGGGGCTCTATGCGGTCAGCGGGACTTCAGCATCCTCGCCTTCCTTCGCCGGTCTCATGGCGCTCGTTGTGCAGAAGACGGGCCAGCGACAGGGAAACGCGAACTCCCGGTTCTATCAACTCGGGAACTCACAATACGGCTCAGGCGGTGCTGTGGTTTTCCACGACACTATTTCAGGCAACAACACCGTCCCCGGTGTGACGGGCTACACGAGTGCTACAGGCTATGACCTCGCCACAGGCCTTGGTTCGGTTGACGCCAGCGCCCTGGTGAACAACTGGACGCCGGATTTCACCATCGCGGCATCGCCTTCGGCCCTTTCCATTGCCCAGGGCTCATCGGGGACGTTGACCATCAGCGCGACTACCCTTGGCAATTTCAATAATACTGTTTCCCTTTCCGCGCCAGGACTTCCGACAGGAACTACGGCAACCTTCAGTCCATCCTCTATAGGTGCGCCGGGTGCAGGCAACTCGACGCTGACACTCACTGTTGGCTCATCATCGCCTGCCGGGACATATGCTGTTACGATTACCGGTATTGGCGGCGGGCTGACGCACAGCACAACAGTGAGCCTTTCCATACTCCAAGCATTTACGGTAACGTCTTCAGTAAATGGAACAGGCGGCACCATTTCACCCAGTTCGTCAACAGTTGTCGGTGGAGACAGCGTCACGCTCACGGTTTCCCCCGCCATTGGATATCACCTGGCCACATTGTTCGACAACGGTATCGATGTGATGAGCAGCGTCAGCAGCGGTAATTACATTATCTCGGATATCACCGCGAACCATACGGTAGTCGCAACCTTCGCCATAAACACTTACGCGGTGAACGCTTCAATAATCGCTGGCCAGGGCAGCGTAATCCCGGCGAGCGGCATAGTCGACTACGGCTCGCCGGTGACATTTACAATAACCCCCGATGCAGACTACTCATTGCAGAGTCTGACCGATAATGGTTCGAGCGTCTCGGCAACACCAGCCGGAAACGGCAGTTACACATACACTATCGCCGGTGTCACGGCAGACCACACGCTGCAGATCACCTTTGCCCAGGCCGCGGTAACGGTCCCGGCCATTGGATTCTGGGGGTTCCTTGCTGCAGCAGGAGCGCTCGGCTTTAGCCGCTTCTTATTCTGAAGAATTTCACAAAAAATTAAAACATCCTTCATCATCCTGCAACAAAGTTCTGATACACTTATCACAAGCTCCAGAAATGAAGGATGAATGATCTCCGGCAGTCGTTAGTCTCTTGTTGCAAAGCACGGGCACTTTGCTGACCTGATAAGCGAAAAGGACACAGGGAACCCGGATCGATCCGGTCATTGGATCGACCCGGGTTTTTATTTTGGGCGTTCGA